>NZ_JAVUPQ010000077.1:0-17462 GCF_032029835.1 Escherichia sp. AM3
GCGGTTAAGTCGGGGAAAAAACGCATGGTGTTGTTGCCGATGCGGTTATTTATTTTCTCTATGATCGCATGAAGATGTTTTTTTCTTTGCTGACGCATAGCCAACAGTTGCTCGACTACACAATCAGGAATGGCACACTTGCCATTTTCCCATTGACGCCAGCTTTCACTGTCACCGGTCTGGGCAATCCAGGTCGCGCATTCATCAATAGTCATGGCAAAAATATGGCGGAGTGCCTGGAGTTCATAAGCGTTCATCGTGTAATGGCTGCATGAAATAAACAATAAAATATAAATAACATTATCAGCCTGCTGACGGCTTGAAGAGAGTCACAATATCTTGTGCAACATTATTGGAAAGAGTGAGGGGCGAGGTAGCGATGCGGAAAAATGTTAAAAAAAAGCCCATCGTGGGAGATGGGCAAAGACTACACACAGCAATTCGTTGTTTCACTCAGGGGATTTCCATGCTTATAAATCAATATGTTGATTTATAACCGTGAGCTAATAGTAGGCATACGGACTTTTTGCGTCGATCAGATTCGTCTCATTAGTTTAAAAACTGTAAAGAATTTGCGACAGGTACTACCAGCTGAATGGCGGTAAGCAGGAAAATATGGGGAAGAGCAAGCAAATATCAATTAGCGGTGGTTAACAATCAGGCGGCAGAGCCGCCTGATGAGAAATTACTTATTCGGTTTCTCGATTTCGCCAAGTTCTTCGAGAATTTCTTCCGGTTGGTCCGTCGGCGGCGGGACTTCTTCCACCCACGCGGCAAACAGACGCCAGGAAACGGCTAACAGAACCGGACCAATAAACAGACCGATCATCCCGAAAGCAATCAAACCACCAATAACGCCAGAGAGGATCAGGATCAGCGGTAAATCGGCACCCATGCGAATTAACATTGGGCGGATGACGTTATCCAGCGTGCCAACCACACCGCTCCACACTAACAATACCGTTCCCCAGGTGGTATCGCCGGTCCAGTAGAGCCAGATAATCGCCGGAATCAGTACCGGCAACGGGCCAAGCTGGACAAGGCAGGAGAGGATCATTAACACCGTTAGCAAAGTTGCATAAGGTACGCCGGAAACGGCGAGGCCGATACCGCCAAGCACTGCCTGTACTAACGCCGTCACCACCACACCCAGCGCCACCGCGCGGATAGCCTGTGCCGCCAGCAGTACGGCGGCATCTCCGCGAACGCCTGCCAGACGGGTCGCAAAATGGCGAATGCCTTGTGCCACCTGTTCACCGCGCCAGTACAGCAGGGCACTGAAGAGAAGCATCAGCGCACAATGCACCATAAAGCGCCCGATATGCGCCGCTTGCCCAACGAACCAGGTGGTGGTGGTGCCAATATAAGGGCGGACTTTCGCCATGATCGCCGTCCCCCCCATATCCAGCAAGTTGTGCCAGCCTGCATACAGCTTCGCGCCAATCACCGGAATGGTATTAAGCCACGCCAGATCGGGTAACGTCATGTCACCGCTGGAAATGGCTTTAATTAGCGGGCCGCTGCCGTCGACGATACTGTTAACCAGCAAAGCAATAGGGATGATAAACACCATCACTAATAACAGCGTCATCACCAGAACGGCGAGAGAGCGGCGGCCAAACATGATCTTTTGCAAACGTAACAATACCGGCCAGGTGGCGATAACCACCGTACCGGCCCATGCAAAGCCGAGAATAAAGGGTTGAACAATCCACAGACATGCCACAATCATGATGGCTAAAAACAGCACCGAAAGCAGAATTTGTGCGACATCCCTGGGCTGACGAACATTTACCATAACTACTTTTCACCTTTTTTGTGCGTCAAATCGTCGACGCGACGTGAACACGCGAAACTCACCTGCATAATGATGAGCAATTTCAGCGGTTTTTAACAGGCCGATTCTGCCCTTAATTCTGATGGGCGTGTTAGAAAAAAATGTGGTACAACAACTCAGGCAACACGCAAACGATTTACTCGTCGTATTTCAAGTTGCATGTGCTGCGGCTACGTTCGTTCACCCCAGTCACTTACTATTGTAAGCTCCTGGAGTTCACTCGCTTGCCGCCTTCCTGCAACACGAAATCCATAGAGTAAACAAACATCACCTTTCAGTGCGCTATTGCAGCAGCCTGAAAGAATAGTGTATCGACCTACATCACAGACCGCAGGAAAGGGTCAATATAATGATTCCACAGATTTCCCAGGCACCCGGCGTCGTTCAACTGGTGCTTAATTTTTTGCAAGAGCTGGAGCAACAAGGTTTTACCGGCGATACGGCGACAAGTTATGCCGATCGTCTGACAATGTCGACCGACAACAGTATTTACCAACTTCTCCCCGATGCGGTGGTATTTCCGCGTTCAACCGCAGATGTGGCGCTGATCGCCCGTCTTGCCGCGCAGGAACGCTATTCATCGCTGATCTTTACCCCCCGCGGCGGCGGCACCGGCACTAACGGTCAGGCGCTCAACCAGGGGATTATTGTTGATATGTCCCGCCATATGAACCGCATCATCGAAATTAACCCTGAAGAGGGCTGGGTGCGCGTTGAGGCCGGGGTGATAAAAGATCAACTCAATCAGTACCTGAAACCGTTCGGCTACTTTTTTGCGCCGGAACTTTCGACCAGCAACCGGGCAACGCTCGGTGGGATGATCAATACCGATGCTTCTGGTCAGGGATCGCTGGTCTATGGCAAAACGTCAGATCACGTACTTGGCGTACGCGCGGTGTTGTTGGGGGGCGATATTCTCGATACGCAACCTTTACCCGTCGAGCTGGCGGAAACGCTGGGTAAATCCAATACCACAATCGGGCGAATTTATAACACGGTTTATCAACGTTGCCGTCAGCAACGCCAGTTAATCATCGACAACTTCCCCAAACTTAACCGCTTTCTTACCGGTTACGATCTGCGTCATGTCTTTAACGATGAGATGACCGAGTTCGACCTGACGCGCATTCTGACGGGTTCAGAAGGGACGCTGGCCTTTATTACCGAAGCGCGGCTGGATATTACGCCCTTGCCTAAAGTGCGCCGTCTGGTGAATGTCAAATATGACTCTTTTGACTCAGCGCTGCGTAACGCGCCGTTTATGGTTGAGGCGCGGGCGCTTTCGGTAGAGACGGTGGACTCAAAAGTGCTGAATCTAGCGCGGGAAGATATTGTCTGGCATTCCGTCAGCGAGTTGATTACCGATGTGCCTGACAAAGAGATGCTCGGGCTGAACATTGTGGAATTTGCTGGTGATGATGAGGCGCTGATTGACGAGCGGGTAAATGCACTCTGTGTGCGGTTGGATGAGCTGATCGCCAGTCATCAAGCAGGTGTCATCGGCTGGCAGATGTGCCGTGAGCTGGCGGGGGTTGAACGTATCTATGCAATGCGCAAAAAAGCCGTTGGTCTGCTTGGCAATGCCAAAGGTGCCGCTAAGCCAATTCCGTTTGCTGAGGATACCTGCGTACCGCCGGAACATCTGGCCGATTATATTGCTGAATTTCGCGCGCTGCTCGACAGCCACGGCTTAAGCTACGGTATGTTCGGTCACGTCGACGCAGGTGTCTTGCACGTCCGTCCGGCACTGGATATGTGCGATCCGCAACAAGAGATTTTGATGAAGCAAATCTCTGATGACGTGGTGGCGCTGACTGCGAAATATGGTGGTTTGTTGTGGGGCGAGCACGGCAAAGGTTTTCGCGCTGAATACAGCCCGGCGTTTTTCGGTGAGGAACTTTTTGCAGAACTGCGCAAAGTGAAAGCGGCATTTGACCCGCATAACCGACTCAACCCAGGGAAGATTTGCCCGCCAGAAGGTCTCGATGCGCCGATGATGAAAGTGGACGCGGTGAAGCGCGGTACATTCGATCGGCAGATCCCCATTGCGGTACGCCAGCAGTGGCGCGGTGCGATGGAGTGTAACGGCAACGGTTTATGCTTCAACTTTGATGCCCGTAGTCCGATGTGTCCGTCGATGAAGATCACCCAGAACCGGATTCATTCACCGAAAGGGCGCGCAACGCTGGTACGTGAATGGCTGCGTTTGTTGGCGGATCGCGGCGTTGATCCACTCAAACTGGAACAAGAACTGCCTGAATCCGGCGTCAGTTTGCGGACGTTAATTGCCCGCACGCGCAATAGCTGGCATGCGAATAAAGGCGAATATGACTTCTCACACGAAGTCAAAGAGGTGATGTCGGGCTGTCTGGCCTGTAAAGCGTGTTCGACCCAGTGCCCCATCAAAATTGATGTGCCGGAGTTTCGCTCTCGTTTTCTGCAGCTCTATCACACCCGTTATTTACGTCCGCTGCGCGACCACCTCGTCGCTACGGTCGAGAGCTACGCGCCGCTGATGGCACGTGCGCCGAAAACCTTTAACTTCTTCATTAACCAGCCGCTGGTGCGCAAACTCTCGGAAAAACATATCGGCATGGTTGATTTGCCACTGCTGTCGGTCCCCTCGCTACAACAACAAATGGTGGGGCATCGCTCGGCAAACATGACGCTGGAACAGCTTGAAGCTCTCAATGCAGAGCAGAAAGCGCGCACGGTGTTGGTGGTGCAGGACCCCTTTACCAGCTATTACGATGCGCAAGTGGTGGCGGATTTTGTCCGTCTGGTCGAAAAATTAGGTTTCCAGCCTGTGTTACTGCCATTTTCACCAAATGGCAAAGCCCAGCATATCAAAGGCTTTCTTAATCGTTTTGCGAAGACGGCGAAAAAGACGGCGGATTTCCTCAACCGTATGGCGAAGCTGGGTATGCCAATGGTAGGCGTCGATCCGGCGCTGGTACTTTGTTATCGCGATGAATATAAACTGGCACTGGGCGAGGAACGTGGCGAGTTTAACGTCTTACTGGCGAATGAATGGCTGGCAAGCGCACTTGAGTCACAGCCAGTGGCTACAGTCAGCGGTGAATCATGGTATTTCTTTGGTCACTGTACCGAAGTTACCGCCTTGCCGGGTGCGCCAGCACAATGGGCCGCGATATTTGCCCGTTTTGGCGCGAAACTGGAAAATGTCAGCGTGGGTTGCTGCGGCATGGCAGGGACTTACGGACATGAAGCGAAAAACCATGAAAATTCGCTCGGGATCTATGAGTTATCCTGGCATCAGGCTATGCAGCGACTGCCGCGTAACCGCTGTCTGGCGACCGGATATTCCTGCCGTAGCCAGGTAAAACGGGTTGAAGGCACGGGGGTACGCCATCCTGTGCAGGCTTTACTGGAGATTATTAAATGATATGGAAACGGAAAATCACCCTGGAAGCACTGAATGCTATGGGTGAAGGAAACATGGTGGGGTTCCTGGATATTCGCTTTGAACATATTGGTGATGACACCCTTGAAGCGACAATGCCAGTAGACTCGCGGACAAAGCAGCCTTTCGGGTTGCTGCATGGAGGAGCATCCGTGGTACTGGCCGAAAGTATCGGTTCCGTTGCCGGTTATTTATGTACCGAAGGTGAGCAAAAAGTGGTTGGTCTGGAAATCAATGCTAACCACGTCCGCTCGGCACGAGAAGGGCGGGTGCGCGGCGTATGCAAACCGTTGCATCTCGGTTCGCGTCACCAGGTCTGGCAGATTGAAATCTTCGATGAGAAAGGGCGTTTGTGCTGTTCGTCACGATTGACGACCGCCATTTTGTGACGTTGTCACCAGAAAAGTGTGACGCATATTGCTTTTGGTCATTATCTGCACAGTAAACGGTGGTATACTGTGCAGGTCTTGTCTAAAAGCGAGGATGCTATGTCTACTCAACTTGATCCCACCCAGCTGGCCATTGAATTTTTACGCCGTGACCAGAGCAATCTTTCACCTGCCCAATATCTCAAACGTCTGAAACAACTAGAACTTGAATTTGCTGACCTGCTTACTCTCTCTTCTGCTGAATTAAAAGAAGAAATCTACTTTGCCTGGCGTCTGGGCGTGCATTGATCCTGACTTAATGCCGCAAGTTCGCCAAATCGACCTGGATTAACCTCCGTCCAGGTTCGATGACCTTCTTAATGCTGCTTATCTACCGCCTGATATTGTTCAAAAATAATACTAATCGCAGTTTGTGTTAAAACGGCGGCTTAGCTTTATGAGATTATTCTTATCGCCCCTTCAAGAGCTAAGCCACTGAGAGTGCCGGAGATAAGCGCCGGATGGGGTAGAAACCCTTAAGCCTGTGTCGCACAGACTTAAGGGTTTTCTTATTTCTGAACGCTGCACTTTTTTACCTATCTCTTAAATAGTCATTTTCAATACAACTTTTTCTTTTTCATCACAGCCTTAATGCTCCTTAGATAATAACCATTATCTAACAATGAGATACCTAATTCTTAGCGTGCCTGTTAACCCACACATCAGGGTCTATGCTTATTAAAAGCAGGCAAAAAGCATGTTTTACGGTAAAGCCCCTGCGTTTGCTGGGTTGAACTGATAATCATTATCACTAACATGCTGTTATACGCTGAAAGCGATGAAGTGAGGTAAATCGATGGACATGCATTCAGGAACCTTTAACCCACAAGATTTCGCCTGGCAAGGCTTAACGTTGACACCCGCAGCGGCGATACACATCCGCGAGCTGGTGGCAAAGCAGCCAGGTATGGTCGGCGTGCGCTTAGGCGTGAAGCAAACGGGCTGCGCGGGCTTTGGCTATGTGCTCGACAGTGTTAGCGAGCCGGACAAAGACGATCTGCTGTTTGAACACGACGGCGCGAAGCTGTTTGTCCCGCTGCAAGCGATGCCGTTTATTGATGGCACGGAAGTCGATTTCGTTCGTGAAGGACTTAATCAGATATTCAAATTTCACAACCCTAAAGCCCAGAATGAATGTGGCTGTGGCGAAAGCTTTGGGGTATAGGCGGTACTATGTCTCGTAATACTGAAGCAACTGACGATGTCAAAACCTGGACCGGCGGCCCGCTGAATTATAAAGAAGGATTCTTCACCCAGTTAGCCACCGATGAGCTGGCAAAGGGGATAAACGAAGAGGTGGTGCGCGCAATTTCGGCGAAGCGTAATGAGCCGGAGTGGATGCTGGAGTTTCGTCTCAATGCCTATCGCGCATGGCTGGAGATGGAAGAGCCGCACTGGCTGAAAGCGCACTACGACAAGCTGAATTATCAGGATTACAGCTACTACTCAGCACCATCGTGCGGTAATTGTGACGACACTTGCGCGTCTGAACCCGGCGCGGTGCAGCAAACTGGCGCGAACGCCTTTTTAAGTAAAGAGGTGGAGGCGGCGTTTGAGCAGTTGGGCGTTCCCGTGCGGGAAGGCAAAGAGGTGGCGGTGGATGCCATTTTCGACTCTGTTTCGGTTGCCACCACTTATCGTGAAAAACTGGCGGAGCAGGGAATTATTTTCTGTTCCTTTGGTGAGGCGATCCACGATCACCCGGAACTGGTGCGTAAATATCTCGGCACCGTGGTACCGGGGAATGACAACTTCTTTGCCGCGCTTAATGCGGCGGTAGCCTCTGACGGTACGTTTATTTATGTGCCTAAAGGTGTGCGCTGCCCTATGGAACTTTCCACCTATTTTCGCATTAACGCGGAAAAAACCGGGCAGTTTGAGCGCACCATTCTGGTGGCCGACGAAGACAGCTACGTCAGCTACATTGAAGGCTGTTCCGCTCCGGTGCGTGACAGCTATCAGTTACACGCGGCAGTGGTGGAAGTCATCATCCATAAAAACGCCGAGGTGAAATATTCCACGGTACAAAACTGGTTCCCTGGCGATAACAACACCGGCGGTATTCTCAACTTCGTCACCAAGCGTGCTTTGTGCGAAGGCGAAAACAGCAAAATGTCATGGACGCAATCAGAAACCGGGTCAGCGATTACGTGGAAATATCCCAGCTGCATTTTGCGCGGCGATAACTCCATTGGTGAGTTTTACTCAGTGGCGCTGACCAGCGGTCATCAGCAAGCGGATACCGGCACCAAGATGATCCACATCGGTAAAAACACCAAATCGACCATTATCTCGAAAGGGATCTCTGCCGGACATAGTCAGAACAGTTATCGCGGCTTAGTGAAAATCATGCCGACGGCAACCAATGCGCGCAATTTCACTCAGTGCGACTCAATGCTGATTGGCGCTAATTGTGGGGCGCATACCTTCCCGTATGTTGAGTGTCGTAACAATAGTGCGCAACTGGAACACGAGGCAACGACATCACGTATTGGTGAAGATCAACTGTTTTACTGCCTGCAACGCGGGATCAGCGAAGAAGACGCCATCTCGATGATTGTTAACGGTTTCTGCAAAGACGTGTTCTCGGAGCTGCCGTTGGAATTTGCCGTTGAAGCACAAAAACTCCTCGCCATCAGTCTTGAACACAGCGTCGGATAAGGAATAAACATGTTAAGTATTAAAGATTTACAAGTCAGCGTGGAAGATAAAGCTATCCTGCGCGGATTAAGCCTCGACGTTCATCCCGGCGAAGTTCACGCCATTATGGGGCCAAACGGTTCGGGCAAAAGTACCTTATCGGCAACGCTTGCCGGGCGAGAAGATTATGAAGTGACGGGCGGCACGGTTGAGTTCAAAGGCAAAGATTTGCTTGCGCTGTCGCCGGAAGATCGCGCGGGCGAAGGCATCTTTATGGCCTTCCAGTATCCGGTGGAAATTCCCGGCGTCAGTAACCAGTTTTTCCTGCAAACGGCACTTAATGCGGTGCGCAGCTATCGCGGCCAGGAAACGCTCGACCGCTTTGATTTTCAGGATTTGATGGAAGAGAAAATCGCTCTCCTGAAGATGCCGGAAGATTTATTAACCCGTTCGGTAAACGTTGGTTTTTCCGGCGGCGAGAAAAAGCGCAACGATATTTTGCAAATGGCGGTGCTGGAACCGGAGTTATGCATTCTTGATGAGTCAGACTCCGGGCTGGATATTGACGCATTAAAAGTGGTTGCCGATGGCGTGAACTCGCTGCGTGACGGCAAGCGTTCATTCATCATTGTTACGCACTACCAACGCATTCTCGACTACATCAAGCCTGATTACGTCCATGTGCTGTATCAGGGACGAATTGTGAAATCCGGCGATTTCACGTTGGTCAAACAACTGGAGGAGCAGGGTTATGGCTGGCTTACCGAACAGCAGTAACGCGCTGCAACAGTGGCATCACTTGTTTGAAGCTGACGGAGCGAAACGCTCTCCGCAAGCACAGCAGCATTTACAACAATTGCTGCGTACCGGACTGCCGACACGTAAACATGAAAACTGGAAATATACGCCGCTGGAAGGGCTGACCAATAGCCAGTTTGTCAGCATTGCGGGAGAGATATCCCCACAGCAGCGTGATGCCTTAGCGTTAACATTAGACGCTTTGCGGCTGGTTTTTGTCGATGGACGTTACGTGTCAGCACTGAGCGATGCGACTGAAGGCAGCGGGTATGAAGTGAGCATTAACGACGACCGTCAGGGGGTACCCGACGCTATTCAGGCGGAAGTGTTTCTGCATTTGACGGAAAGCCTGGCACAAAGCGTGACGCATATCGCCGTGAAGCGCGGTCAACGGCCGGCAAAGCCATTGCTGTTAATGCATATTACCCAGGGCGTGGCAGGTGAAGAGGTCAACACTGCCCATTACCGACATCATCTGGATCTGGCGGAAGGTGCCGAAGCAACGGTGATCGAACATTTTGTCAGCCTTAATGATGCTCGTCACTTCACCGGCGCACGGTTCACTATCAATGTCGCAGCGAACGCCCACTTGCAGCATATCAAGCTGGCGTTTGAAAACCCGGTCAGTCACCACTTTGCCCATAACGATTTGTTGCTGGCTGACGATGCCACCGCATTTAGCCATAGTTTCCTGCTGGGTGGCGCAGTGTTACGACACAACACCAGTACGCAACTCAATGGCGAAAACAGCACGCTGCGGATCAATAGCCTGGCGATGCCGGTGAAAAACGAGGTGTGTGATACCCGCACCTGGCTGGAACACAATAAAGGTTTTTGTAACAGCCGACAGTTGCACAAAACTATCGTCAGCGACAAAGGCCGCGCGGTATTTAACGGTTTGATCAACGTCGCGCAGCACGCCATCAAAACGGATGGTCAGATGACCAACAATAATCTGCTGATGGGCAAACTGGCGGAAGTGGATACGAAACCGCAGCTGGAAATCTATGCAGATGATGTGAAATGCAGCCACGGCGCGACGGTGGGGCGTATTGATGATGAACAGATGTTCTATCTGCGCTCGCGCGGGATCAATCAGCAGGATGCCCAGCAGATGATCATTTACGCCTTTGCTGCTGAACTGACGGAAGCACTGCGTGATGAGGGGCTTAAACAGCAGGTGCTGGCCCGAATCGGTCAACGACTGCCAGGAGGTGTAAGATGACTTTTTCCGTCGACAAAGTGCGGGCCGACTTTCCGGTGCTTTCTCGTGAGGTAAACGGTTTGCCGCTGGCTTATCTCGACAGCGCCGCCAGTGCGCAGAAACCGGGCCAGGTGATTGACGCCGAGGCCGAGTTTTATCGTCACGGCTACGCGGCGGTGCATCGCGGTATTCATACCTTAAGCGCCCAGGCGACCGAGAAAATGGAGAACGTACGCAAGCAGGCATCGTTGTTTATCAACGCCCGTTCGGCGGAAGAGCTGGTGTTCGTCCGCGGCACGACGGAAGGGATCAATCTGGTCGCCAATAGCTGGGGCAACAGCAACGTGCGGGCGGGCGATAACATCATCATAAGTCAGATGGAGCACCACGCTAACATTGTTCCCTGGCAGATGCTTTGCGCACGCGTTGGCGCAGAGCTGCGTGTGATCCCGCTCAATCCCGACGGTACGTTGCAACTGGAGACGCTGCCTACGCTGTTTGATGAGAAAACTCGCCTGCTGGCAATTACTCATGTCTCCAACGTGCTTGGCACAGAAAATCCACTGGCGGAAATGATCACGCTTGCGCACCAGCATGGCGCAAAAGTGCTGGTGGATGGCGCTCAGGCGGTGATGCATCATCTGGTGGATGTTCAGGCGCTGGATTGCGACTTTTACGTGTTCTCCGGGCATAAACTGTATGGCCCCACCGGAATTGGCATTCTTTATGTCAAAGAAGCCTTGTTGCAGGAGATGCCGCCGTGGGAAGGGGGCGGTTCTATGATCGCCACCGTCAGCCTGAGTGAAGGCACTACCTGGACCAAAGCACCATGGCGGTTTGAAGCCGGTACACCCAATACCGGGGGCATCATTGGTCTTGGCGCGGCGCTGGAGTATGTTTCGGCGCTGGGGCTTAATAACATAGCCGAGTATGAACAGAATCTGATGCATTATGCGCTATCACAGCTGGAATCTGTACCGGATCTCACTCTCTATGGCCCACAAAACAGGCTTGGCGTTATTGCTTTTAATCTCGGTAAACACCACGCCTATGATGTTGGCAGTTTTCTCGATAATTACGGCATTGCTGTGCGTACCGGACATCACTGCGCAATGCCATTGATGGCCTATTACAACGTCCCTGCGATGTGTCGGGCGTCGCTGGCCATGTATAACACCCATGAAGAAGTGGATCGTCTGGTGACCGGCCTGCAACGTATTCACCGTTTGCTGGGATAACAGGGAGGCACTATGGCTTTATTGCCGGATAAAGAAAAGTTGCTGCGTAATTTTTTACGCTGCGCCAACTGGGAAGAGAAATATCTCTACATTATTGAGCTGGGCCAGCGTCTGCCAGAATTACGCGACGAAGACAGAAGTCCACAAAATAGCATTCAGGGCTGTCAGAGTCAGGTGTGGATTGTCATGCGCCAGAATGCCCAGGGAATTATTGAATTACAGGGCGACAGCGATGCGGCGATTGTGAAAGGGCTTATTGCGGTCGTCTTTATTCTCTACGATCAGATGACGCCGCAGGATATTGTCAATTTCGATGTGCGTCCGTGGTTTGAAAAAATGGCGCTCACCCAACATCTCACCCCATCTCGTTCACAAGGTCTGGAAGCGATGATTCGCGCAATTCGCGCCAAAGCCGCTGCACTTAGCTAAACTAAAAGGACAGCTTTCATCCGGTTGGCTCACATTGCCGGATGGTCAATGTTTACACTGACCTGCACAGGAGTGTTTTGGTTTCAGGTGAACATAAGCGCCATCCGACGTTTCAGCGTGAGTCTCCGGCAAATACAGGAGGTTTACAATGAAACGCGCGTCTTTGCTTACACTCACGCTTATCGGCGCTTTTAGCGCCATCCAGGCTGCCTGGGCGGTTGATTATCCGCTACCACCAACCGGAAGCCGACTGGTTGGGCAAAATCAAACGTATACGGTGCAAGAAGGGGATAAAAACCTTCAGGCTATTGCCCGACGTTTTGATACTGCGGCAATGTTGATCCTTGAAGCCAATAACACTATCGCCCCGGTGCCAAAACCTGGTACGACGATAACTATTCCTTCACAACTGTTATTACCTGATGCACCGCGTCAGGGGATTATCGTTAACCTTGCAGAGCTGCGCCTTTATTATTATCCGCCGGGAGAAAATATTGTGCAGGTTTATCCAATAGGTATTGGATTGCAGGGGCTGGAAACGCCGGTGATGGAAACGCGTGTTGGGCAGAAAATCCCTAACCCAACCTGGACGCCTACGGCAGGCATTCGTCAGCGTTCGCTGGAGCGTGGCATTAAATTACCGCCAGTCGTTCCTGCCGGACCAAATAACCCGCTAGGACGTTACGCACTGCGCCTCGCGCATGGTAATGGCGAATACCTCATTCATGGTACCAGTGCGCCGGACAGCGTCGGTTTGCGCGTCAGTTCAGGGTGTATTCGCATGAATGCACCGGATATTAAAGCCTTGTTCTCCAGCGTGCGGACGGGAACGCCGGTGAAAGTGATCAACGAACCGGTGAAATATTCCGTGGAGCCTAACGGGATGCGTTATGTTGAAGTACATCGACCACTATCGGCAGAAGAACAGCAGAACGTTCAGACAATGCCATACACACTGCCAGCAGGCTTTACGCAATTTAAAGACAATAAGGCTGTAGATCAGAAGTTAGTCGATAAAGCGTTGTATCGTCGGGCAGGGTATCCGGTTTCGGTGAGCAGTGGAGCAACTCCCGCAGCCAGCAATGCGCCTTCAGTAGAGTCAGCGCAGAATGGTGAACCAGAGCAAGGGAATATGTTACGCGTGACGCAGTAGCGGTAAACGGCAGACAAAAAAATGGCGCACAATGTGCGCCATTTTTCACTTCACAGGTACTATTACTTGCGGTATTTAGTAGCCATGTTGTCCAGACGCTGGTTAGCACGAGCTGCGTCATCTTTAGCAGCCTGAACGTCGGAACGCATTGCGTTCACGTCGTTGCTCAGCTGGTCAACTTTAGCGTTCAGAGTCTGAACGTCAGAAGACAGCTGATCGATTTTAGCGTTGCTGGAGCAACCTGCCAGCAGAGTAGAACCCAGGATTACCGCGCCCAGTACCAGTTTAGTAGCTTTCATTATTAATACCCTCTAGATTGAGTTAATCTCCATGTAGCGTTACAAGTATTACACAAAGTTTTTTATGTTGAGAATATTTTTTTGATGGGAAGGCACTTATTTTTGATCGTTCGCTCAAAGAAGCATCGAACGCTGGGTTTTAGATAAAAAAATTGAGAGAAAACAGGATGCTTCCATCGGATTCATCTTAGATAAAGTGAGATTATATAGTGAAATCCGATTTGATTTTTTATTGCTTCTGGTTATCGATTAAATAAAAAAAGCGCCCATCAGGGCGCTTCGATATACAAATTAATTCACAAAAGCAATATTACAGGACGTGAACAGATGCGGTGTTAGTAGTGCCGCTCGGTACCAGTGCACCAGAAACCATAACTACAACGTCACCTTTGTGTGCCAGACCGCTCTGCAGAGCCAGTTCTTTACCCAGACGGTAGAAATCATCAGTAGAAGTGATCTCTTTAACAAGCTGCGGCACAACGCCTTTGCTCAGTACCAACTGATGAGCCGTTTTTTCGTTGGTGGTCAGTGCCAGGATGGTGGCATCCGGGAAGTATTTACGTACTGCGCGAGCAGATTTACCGCCCTGAGTAGCAACCACGATCAGCGGAGCATCCAGTTTTTCAGCAGTTTCAACGGCACCACGGCATACCGCTTCGGTAATGCGCAGTTTACGGTTGTCATTGTTGAACTCGAGACGGCTGTTCATCACGCGGTCGGTACGTTCGCAGATGGTCGCCATGATAGAAACCGCTTCCAGCGGGTATTTACCTTTTGCGGATTCACCAGACAGCATCACTGCGTCAGTACCGTCGAGGATGGCGTTTGCAACGTCACCGGCTTCTGCGCGAGTCGGGCGTGGGTTTTTGATCATGGAATCCAGCATCTGGGTCGCAGTGATAACGACTTTACGTGCACGGATACATTTTTCGATCATCATCTTCTGGGCGAAGATAACTTCTTCTACCGGGATTTCTACACCCAGGTCGCCACGCGCAACCATGATGCCGTCAGAGGCTTCGAGGATTTCGTCGAAGTTGTTGAGGCCTTCCTGGTTTTCGATTTTGGAGATGATTTGGATGTTTTCGCCGCCGTGCGCTTTCAGGTGCTCACGGATTTCGATAACGTCAGAACGCTTACGAATAAAGGAAGCAGCAACAAAGTCTACGCCTTGTTCGCAACCAAAGATCAGGTCCTGTTTGTCTTTTTCAGCCAGTGCTGGCAGAGCAATGGAAACGCCAGGCAGGTTCACACCTTTGTTTTCGCCCAGGTCACCGTTGTTCAGCACTTTACAGATAACTTTGTTACCTTCAATGGCGGTAACTTCCATACCGATCAGACCATCGTCAACCAGTACGGTGTTGCCAACAGACAGGTCAGTAGTGAAACCTTCATACGTTACCGCAACCATTTCGCTGTTGCCGATAACAGATTTATCAGTGGTGAAAGTAAAGGTCTGACCAGCTTTCAGAGAAACGTCGTTACCGCCTTCCAGTTTCATGGTGCGGATTTCCGGACCTTTGGTATCAAGCAGGATAGCGGCGGTTTTACCAGTTTTGCTCATCACGTTGCGCAGATTCTGAATGCGCTGACCGTGTTCTGCATAGTCACCATGAGAGAAGTTCAGACGCATAACGTTCATGCCAGCGTCCAGCATTTTAGCTAACATCTCTTCAGATTCGGTTTTCGGTCCGATGGTGCAAACAATTTTGGTCTTTTTCATGACAGTCTTAGTCTTTAAGTTGAGAAGGATGGGAGAAACTTGCTTTCTGGGCGCACTGCCGGAAAGCGAATCCGGTATTACGAAAGTGGTGGTGCCTCGCTCTAAGGATAGGTGACATCGAAAAAGCGTGCAGAGGAATGTGTGCTTGTGTCTCAGCCCAACGTGAGTGCCTGTTTTTGAGTCGTTGAGTTCTACAGTCCAAAGTGCTGAAACCATTCAAGAGTCAATTGGCGCGCATTATACGCTGAAATTAATCCAAAAGGAAAACAAAAACAGCGTTTCAAAAAATATACAACTTGTTAGACAATAAATTGTTATCAAAGATTTAACGTTCCAGGGAAAAGGTTACGCAAAAACTTCACTGTTTGCGCAACGTCTGGTGCCGAAGTTGTCAGTGTGAGGATAAGTGAAAGTTCATCCGGTGTATAAATATATCATCGCTCAATTGCTACAGTTAAAATAATTTATCGCGTTATTTGTCTGATTTTGTTTGATTTTTGTTTAATTGGTTAGATTGATATATGCTGATAGTTGGCATGATAAATAGGTATAAAGAATGGGAAATCGGACAAAAGAGGATGAACTGTACCGAGAAATGTGCAGAGTTGTCGGTAAAGTTGTGCTGGAAATGCGCGATCTGGGGCAGGAACCAAAGCATATTGTTATCGCAGGCGTATTACGTACAGCATTAGCCAATAAACGCATTCAGCGCAGTGAGCTGGAAAAGCAGGCGATGGAAACCGTCATTAACGCACTGGTAAAATGACCATTCAGGATGAGGCGGTAAGCTTCATCCTGATATTCTTGCTTCAGTTGCGGTCCAGTTAATCATTCTAAATAACAACTGCTGAAATTATACGAATTTCGGTATGTATTTTAATTTATAGCGATAATGTTATTTTTATTTTCTGCAATGAACGTCACAAATAATTGTCGCTTAAGTTAAATTTATTTCAAATGATAATAAATATCAGTTCACTTATAATTTCTTACTTTGTAATTTTAATTGATAACGATCAATGTTAAGGGCTCAGAATAATCACATTATTTTTTCTCCTAACCATAAAGGATTAGTTTATCGGCGTTAATCTTTTCTCATACACTATCGGGTTAGGGAAAATATCTGGTGTTGGGGACAGAGTCAGCAGCGTATTAGTTGAATGCTTAATATCAGGCTGCTGAATTGTCAGCACTGTGTTTGCGAAGAGGATGCGAAATAAATGAACCCGGTTGATCGTCCACTATTAGATATTGGCTTAACGCGATTAGAATTCTTGCGTATATCAGGAAAAGGCCTTGCTGGTCTAACAATTGCCCCTGCGTTACTGTCACTTTTGGGTTGCAAACAGGAAGATATTGATAGCGGCACAGTAGGGTTGATAAATACCCCCAAAGGGGTGCTGGTGACCCAGCGAGCGCGATGCACGGGTTGCCACCGCTGTGAAATCTCTTGTACCAACTTCAACGATGGCTCAGTAGGGACATTCTTCTCCCGTATCAAAATCCATCGCAATTATTTCTTTGGCGACAACGGGGTTGGCTCTGGCGGCGGCCTGTATGGCGATCTCAACTATACCGCGGACACCTGCCGTCAATGCAAAGAGCCGCAATGCATGAACGTCTGCCCGATTGGTGCGATTACCTGGCAGCAGAAAGAAGGCTGTATTACCGTCGATCATAAACGCTGTATTGGCTGTAGCGCCTGTACTACGGCATGCCCGTGGATGATGGCCACCGTAAATACCGAAAGTAAAAAATCCTCGAAATGTGTGTTATGCGGTGAATGCGCAAACGCCTGCCCAACAGGGGCGTTAAAAATTATCGAGTGGAAAGATATTACTGTGTGAATCTTGCAAAGGAAAAAATCATGGCTAACGGTTGGACAGGTAATATATTAAGAGTCAATCTCACGACAGGAAATATTACCCTCGAAGATTCCAGTAAGTTTAAAAGTTTTGTCGGTGGCATGGGCTTCGGCTACAAAATTATGTATGACGAAGTACCGCCAGGCACGAAACCTTTCGATGAAGCGAATAAATTAGTCTTTGCTACCGGCCCATTAACTGGATCTGGTGCCCCCTGTAGTTCTCGCGTAAATATCACCTCACTTTCTACTTTTACCAAAGGAAATTTAGTCGTCGATGCCCATATGGGTGGCTTTTTTGCAGCGCAAATGAAATTCGCTGGATACGACGTCATTATTATCGAAGGGAAGGCGGGTAATGACTCCAACTTATTGATAGTGTTTTATGTTCAGATAATGCCCGATGACTTTGTCATGCAGCTCCA
>NZ_JAVUPQ010000078.1:0-17151 GCF_032029835.1 Escherichia sp. AM3
CAGATGCCTGATGCGACGCTAACGCGTCTTATCAGGCCTACAAATTCCCGCGCCATCCGTAGGCCGGATAAGGCGTTCACGCCGCATCCGGCTGTCGTGCGCAGATGCCTGATGCGACGCTAACACGTCTTATCAGGCCTACAAATTCTCACGCCACCCGTAGGCCGGACAAGACGTTTACGCCGCATCCGGCAGTCGTGCTGGGATGGGCATACAAAATGCACGTTATCGGCAGTCATCATTATTTGTTGTTGCGCAGATCCAGCGCCACGTCGACGATCATATCCTCCTGGCCGCCAACCATCCGGCGTTTGCCCAGCTCAACGAGAATATCCACCGCACTTAAGCCATAACGCGCCGCCGCCGTTTCACAGTGACGCAGGAAGCTCGAGTAAACACCAGCGTATCCCAGCGCCAGCGTTTCGCGATCGACTCGTACCGGTCGATCCTGCAACGGACGCACCAGGTCGTCGGCGGCATCCATTAACGCATAGAGATCGGTCCCATGCTGCCAGCCCAGTTTATCCGCGGCGGCAATAAACACTTCCAGCGGTGCGTTACCTGCGCCCGCGCCCATTCCCGCGAGGCTGGCGTCGATTCGGTCGCAGCCCTCTTCCACCGCCGCGATAGAGTTCGCCACGCCAAGACTCAGGTTATGGTGAGCGTGCATGCCAGTTTGCGTTTCTGGTTTCAGCTCTGCTTTCAGGGCGCGGAAACGGTCACGGATATCGCTCATGTTCATCGCACCGCCAGAATCCACCACATAAATACAGGTCGCACCGTAGCCTTCCATCAGCTTTGCCTGCTTGGCGAGATTCTCCGGCGTGGTCATATGGCTCATCATCAGAAAACCAACGGTGTCCATTCCGAGCTCGCGGGCATACTGAATATGCTGGGCGGAAACATCAACTTCGGTACAGTGCGTTGCCACACGAACCACCCGCGCGCCAGCCTGCCAGGCATTTTTCAGATCGTGAATAGTGCCGATTCCTGGCAGCAACAACGTCGCGATTTTGGCGTGCTTCACCACATCCGCCGCTGCTTCAATCCATTCAAGGTCGCTATGTGCGCCGAAACCATAGTTAAAGCTGGAACCTTGCAAACCGTCGCCGTGGGCCACTTCAATCGAATCCACGCGGGCATCGTCCAGTGCTTTGGCAATCTGGCGAACGTTTTCCAGCGAATACTGATGACGAATGGCGTGCATACCGTCACGCAATGTGACGTCCGAGATATAAAGTTTTTTACCGTTCATGCCGCTTCTCCTGCCTTGCGCGCCAGTGACTGGGCCATTTTTTCCGCTGTCGCCAGCGCACTGGAAGTCATAATATCGAGGTTGCCCGCATAGGCAGGCAGATAATGCGCTGCGCCTTCGACTTCCAGCCAGACCGCTGTTTTCAGTCCGGAGAATTGCCCCACGCCCGGTAAATTGACCGGTTTATCCTGCGGGATAACTTCAAACTGCACGCGCTGTTTCAGGCGATAACCCGGTACGTAAGCCTGCACCGCCTCAGCCATTTCATTGATTGAGGCTTCGATATCATCTTGTGAAGCTTCGTCGCTCAATACATACACCGTGTCACGCATCATCAACGGTGGCTCTGCTGGGTTAAGCACAATAATCGCCTTCCCTTTTGCCGCGCCGCCCACCACTTCAATGGCTCGGGAAGTGGTTTCCGTAAATTCATCGATATTGGCACGCGTACCAGGTCCGGCAGATTTACTGGCGATAGAAGCGATAATTTCGGCGTAATGAACACGCGCCACGCGTGAAACTGCCGCCACCATTGGAATGGTGGCCTGGCCGCCGCAGGTGACCATGTTGACGTTCAGTTGATCGACGTTCGCCTCGAGGTTAACCACCGGCACGCAGTAAGGGCCGATGGCAGCAGGCGTCAGGTCAATTAAGCGAATATCCGGTTTCGCTTCGCGTAAAGCGGCATCGTTTTTCACATGCGCGCCCGCGCTGGTCGCATCAAATACAATGTCGATATCAGCAAATTCAGGCATGTTCATCAGCCCGATCACCCCTTCATGGGTGGTGGCGACGCCCATACGTCTGGCACGCGCCAGACCGTCGGACTGAGGATCAATGCCGACCATCACCGCCATCTCCAGATGCTGACCGTGACGCAAAATTTTAATCATCAGATCGGTGCCAATGTTGCCAGAACCGATAATGGCGACTTTACGCTTACTCATGACAGACTTCCTTTTGGGGCTGCGCTTGAAAATGTCGCAGCAACTGAACCTATGCCTTCAATATGGGCTTCAAAACGATCGCCCGCATTCACCGCCACCATCGGGCCTAATGCCCCGGTAAGAATGATATCTCCGGCGCGCAGCGGTTCACCCAGACTGGCCATTTTGCGTGCCAGCCAGACGGCGGCATTAAGCGGATGTCCCAGGCATTCGCTGCCGCGCCCGCTGGAAACCTCTTCGTTATTACGCGTCATCTTCATGGCGCAGTTTTTCAGGTCTAACCCCGCCGGACGTTGCGCCGGACCGCCGATGACATACACCCCGCAGGAAGCGTTATCTGCCACGGTATCGACAAACTGAATCGACCAGTCGCGAATGCGGCTCCCCACCACTTCCAGCGCCGGAAGTACCCATTCAATGGCGTTATACAGTTCGTCGAAGGTGATATCAGTTGCGGGTAAATCGCGGTTCAACACCAGTGCGATCTCCGCTTCAATGCGGGGTTGCAGAACACGGGAAAAAGGAATGATTTCGTTATCGCCATAACACATGTCGGCAAATAACGTCCCAAAATCCGGTTGATCAACGCCCAGTTGTTGTTGCACTTTCGGATGCGTCAGGCCCACTTTACGCCCTACCACGCGACGCCCCTGCACAACGTCATATTGCACATTTATGTGCTGAATGGCGTAGGCCGCTTCAGCGTTATCGATACCAATCAGATCGCGCAGCGGCGCAATCGCTTCGCCCTGCTCTGCGGCGCGGCGTAAATCCGCCGCCAGTTGCTCAAGAGTATGCTTCGTCATGACCATTCCTTAAGGGCGTGCGAGGAAATTCAGCACCAATTGATTGAAAGCGTCGGCATGTTCCCACTGCGCCCAGTGACCACAGTCGCGGAAGATATGCAGTTCAGAACCGGCAATGCCGGACAGCAGACGCAGACCCGCATCCATCGGCACAAAGCGGTCGTTGCGCCCCCAGACAATCAGGGTTTGCGCTTTGATTTCCGCCAGACGTGGGCCAAAATCCGGGAACTGTTTCGGATTAGCTTCCAGGCTCTTAACGAAGTTTTCCAGGTGATCGCGGCGCGACAGCATATTATTCAGGCGCGCTTCAAACAGGGCGTCGGTCAAATCGCTGGTATCAAAAACGAAGATATCCATCATCAGCTTCAGGTTTTCGATAGTCGGCTGACGATAAAGCTGATTCAGTCGCTTAATACCTTCGGTTGGCATCGGCGTAAACAAACTCATGCCGCCCGTACCGCCGCCCATCAGCACCAGTTTGCCTACGCGCTCCGGCCATTTAAGGGTGAACGCCACAGAACTATGGCCCCCCATCGAGTTGCCCAGCAGGTGGATTTTGGCGATATCCAGTTGATCCACCACGCTTTTCAGGATTCGTGCATTAAGATCCGATCGCGAACCACTATTAACGACCGAATCGCTCTTGCCCCAACCCGGACAATCCAGCAGGATCACCCGATAGCCCGCCTCTACCAGCGGATCGATATTGCGGCTGAAGTTCGCCCAGCCAGTAGCACCCGGGCCGGAACCATGCAGCAGGACAACGGTTTCGTCGCCTTGTCCGCAGTCATTAAAATGGATGCGCAGCGTTTTACCCGCTTCTTCTACATTCAGAAAACGGCTGGTGGCGGCTTCGGTTTGTGGCTGATAACTCATCATCTTCTCCTGCATATTCAGTTCTCTGTTCTGGCGCTTAACGAGCCAAATCCGGCAATCCACTCCGGGATTGGGCGGTAATAACGCCCTTCGCTACGCCAGTTGCCAAACGCAGAAATAGCGGCAAAAGCGGCGACCCAGGTTTTGATTTCATGTGTCGACTTTCCGGCAATGGCGGAAAGCTCTTCGTTACTGACGGCATCCAGTTCCTGTATGCGTCCCTGCTCCAGCAAAGTCATGAACTGGTTATCCCAAATCGGGTTGAGCGGATGCAGCGTTCTCTGATCCTCAACAAACTTCTCAGCGGCGCTAATCACCCGTTGCTGACGCAATTCGCGCTCACTGGCGGGTAAATCTTTCCCGCTCCCCAACAGACGGTCGCGCATATGGGCATCGGCTTTCGCCAGTTCGGGCACCGGCGGCTGATGGGAAAGCCCACCGGAACCCAGGAACAGCACGCGTTTATTGAGAGTGCTGGTGAAACGTCCAATGGCTTCACCCAACATGCGGGTACGCTGGAAACCGGGCAGCGGCGTGGCGACACCGTTGATGAACACAGGCAGAACTGGCACCTTATCCAGCCCACCGAGCAGGAACTCCAGCGGCTGGGCGAACCCGTGGTCCACCTGCATACAGTAAGAAACGGCAAGATCGATCCCGCTCTTCATGACGGCATGCGCACAGGCCTCCGCCAGCTCCACAGGCACGGGCAGCTCTCCTGCCGCACTGCCGAAATCACCAATTGCCGTCGCTCCAACGCCTAAACAGAACGGTGGCATCACGTCATAGAAAAAGCCGTTGTAGTGATCTGGCGCAAACAGCACCACCAGTTCAGGGGAGAATGCCGCAATACGCTCGCGGGCGCTGGCAATCACGCCATTGACCTCATCGAGCACCTCTTGCGCCGGGTCGACATACCCCACCAGCGGCGAGTGGGAAAGACAGTGAAGATAAGCGTGCATATCAGGCTACCTTTTCGACAGAAACGTCGGCATCAGGGCGGGTCAGCGTCATCACCGACGCCAGTTTATTCAGGGTCTTGCCCAGGGTTTGCGGAATGGCGGTGGCGGCAACAAAGCGATCCGGGCGCATCACCACCAGCGAAGCATTGTGTTGCGCGAACCAGCTACGCAGGCGACCTTGCGTATCGCCCACGCGTAGTACGCCGTCGTGGTTATCCTGTGCGGTATGAATTTGCACTTCCGGCACCACCTGAATGAAGCGTGTGCCCAACGCGCGCCACTGCTGGATTTGCTCGTCGCTCATCCCCCACAGTGGATTGCATCCCCAGCCAATTACCGCGAAGTTCGCGCCGATCGCGTTATCGAGCAGCGTCACGTCGCCGTTTTCCAGCGTGACTTTCGGCTGAATAAACATCTTGCCGACCGGAGAGTGCTTCGCTTCGCCCTCACGCATCAGCGCACCGCCGTAATATTGCGGCATCGGCTTGAAGCGCATTTCGAGGAAGTAGCGTTTTACTGGCGGCAGATAATTCAACAGCCAGGAAACGCCGTCACGTAACGTACCCTGCCAGCGTTTCGGCGGAGCCAGCACGTTGCCCGCCGTCACGGACAGGTCAATCATCGCTTTGGCGTGATCGCGACGTTCTTGTTGATAGGTATCGAGCAGCGCATCGCGGGCTTTCCCCTGGATAACCAACGCCAGTTTCCATGCGAGGTTAAAGGCGTCGCGCATACCACTGTTATAGCCCTGCCCCTGCCATACCGGCATGATGTGCGCGGCATCGCCCGCCAGCAGTACGCGATCAATACGGAAACGTTGCGCCAGTCGCGCGTTGTGGGTGTAGACACGCTGGCGAATCAATTCAACATTGTCCGGATTAGGCAGCACTTTGCTTAACAGCTTGCGCATATTTTGCGGCTCACGCAGCTGCTCTTCGGTTTCTCCCGGCATCACCATAAATTCAAAGCGACGTACCGCATGAGGCAGCGCGGCAGAAACATACGGGCGCACCGGATCGCAACACAAATAGATATGCGGCGTACTTAACGGATCGTTGGCGATATCTACCACAATCCACTGATTTGGCGCAGTTTTACCTTCAAACGGCACATTCAGAGTGCGACGGACAAAACTTGCTCCACCGTCACAGGCTACCAGCCACTGGGCTTTGACTATTTCCCGCTGCCCTTCTGCCGTTTTCAGGTGCAAGGTCACTTCGTCATCTTGCTGACTGAAGGCCTCCAGCTCGCGGGAAAACAAGCAGCGCACATTCGGAAAACGCGACACCCCTTCCAGCATCACCGCATCGACCTGCGGCTGAATAAAGGCGTTACGGCGCGGCCAGCCAAATTCATCGGTCATTGGCTGAATATCAGCAAAACAGCGGCCTTTCGGGGTGAGAAAACGCATCGCGTGCCACGGCGTAGTGTGCGGCAGAACATCATCGACCAGGCCGGCCGACTGCATGGTGCGCAGCGCCTCGTCATCAATACCAATCGCACGCGGGTAGTCGATCAACTTATCGAGTTTCTCCACCACCAGCACGTCAATGCCCATCTGGCCGAGATAGTTCGCCATCATCAGCCCAACCGGGCCGGCACCAGCGATCGCCACCTGAACGCTATGGTTAACAGCAGGCTGGATGTCAGGGTGTTGTATTGCCATTTCAGTACCTCACGACTCGGACAAAATGTCGTTGCGCGCACAGTACAGCGCAACTTATTTTGTTAAAAACATGTAAATGATTTTTTATTGTGCGCTCAGTATAGGAAGGGTGTTTTCGGCTACAATCAAAACATGCCCGAATGTGCATCAGGTGCACCACGTTGTTTTAACTATAGAAATGTCAATTAATATGCAGAACAATGAGCAGACGGAATACAAAACCGTGCGCGGCTTAACCCGCGGTCTAATGTTATTAAATATGTTAAATAAACTTGATGGCGGTGCCAGCGTCGGGCTGCTGGCGGAACTCAGCGGCCTGCATCGCACCACTGTGCGGCGACTGCTGGAGACGCTGCAGGAAGAGGGATATGTCCGCCGTAGCCCCTCCGATGATAGTTTTCGACTGACCATCAAAGTGCGGCAATTAAGCGAAGGATTTCGTGACGAACAGTGGATTTCTGCACTGGCGGCCCCACTGCTGGGCGATCTGTTGCGCGAAGTGGTATGGCCGACAGATGTGTCCACGCTGGATGTTGATGCAATGGTGGTACGCGAAACCACTCACCGTTTCAGCCGCTTATCCTTTCACCGGGCAATGGTCGGGCGACGTTTGCCGCTTCTGAAAACCGCCTCGGGCCTGACCTGGCTGGCCTTTTGCCCGGAACAAGACCGCAAGGAATTAATCGAAATGTTAGCCTCCCGCCCCGGTGATGACTATCAACTGGCACGGGAACCGTTAAAGCTGGAAGCCATTCTGGCGCGCGCGCGCAAAGAGGGTTACGGACAGAACTACCGCGGCTGGGATCAGGAGGAGAAGATCGCCTCTATCGCCGTACCGCTGCGCAGTGAACAACGGGTGATTGGCTGTCTGAATCTGGTGTATATGGCGAGCGCAATGACCATTGAACAGGCAGCGGAAAAGCATCTTCCGGCGCTACAACGGGTAGCAAAACAGATCGAAGAAGGGGTTGAATCGCAGGCTATTCTGGTGGCCGGAAGGCGAAGCGGCATGCATTTACGTTGACACCATCGAATGGCGCAAAACCTTTCGCGGTATGGCATGATAGCGCCCGGAAGAGAGTCAATTCAGGGTGGTGAATGTGAAACCAGTAACGTTATACGATGTCGCAGAGTATGCCGGTGTCTCTTATCAAACCGTTTCCCGCGTGGTGAACCAGGCCAGCCACGTTTCTGCGAAAACGCGGGAAAAAGTGGAAGCGGCGATGGCGGAGCTGAATTACATTCCCAACCGCGTGGCACAACAACTGGCGGGCAAACAGTCGTTGCTGATTGGCGTTGCCACCTCCAGTCTGGCCCTGCACGCGCCGTCGCAAATTGTCGCGGCGATTAAATCTCGCGCCGATCAACTGGGTGCCAGCGTGGTGGTGTCGATGGTAGAACGAAGCGGCGTCGAAGCCTGTAAAGCGGCGGTGCACAATCTTCTCGCGCAACGCGTCAGTGGGCTGATCATTAACTATCCGCTGGATGACCAGGATGCCATTGCTGTGGAAGCTGCCTGCACTAATGTTCCGGCGTTATTTCTTGATGTCTCTGACCAGACACCCATCAACAGTATTAT
Source organism: Escherichia sp. AM3 (assembly GCF_032029835.1). Taxonomy (NCBI): domain Bacteria; kingdom Pseudomonadati; phylum Pseudomonadota; class Gammaproteobacteria; order Enterobacterales; family Enterobacteriaceae; genus Escherichia; species Escherichia sp. AM3. Next base: position 8,092 of record NZ_JAVUPQ010000078.1, read on the forward strand.
TTTCTCCCATGAAGACGGTACGCGACTGGGCGTGGAGCATCTGGTCGCATTGGGTCACCAGCAAATCGCGCTGTTAGCGGGCCCATTAAGTTCTGTCTCGGCGCGTCTGCGTCTGGCTGGCTGGCATAAATATCTCACTCGCAATCAAATTCAGCCGATAGCGGAACGGGAAGGCGACTGGAGTGCCATGTCCGGTTTTCAACAAACCATGCAAATGCTGAATGAGGGCATCGTTCCCACTGCGATGCTGGTTGCCAACGATCAGATGGCGCTGGGCGCAATGCGCGCCATTACCGAGTCCGGGCTGCGCGTTGGTGCGGATATCTCGGTAGTGGGATACGACGATACCGAAGACAGCTCATGTTATATCCCGCCGTTAACCACCATCAAACAGGATTTTCGCCTGCTGGGGCAAACCAGCGTGGACCGCTTGCTGCAACTCTCTCAGGGCCAGGCGGTGAAGGGCAATCAGCTGTTGCCCGTCTCACTGGTGAAAAGAAAAACCACCCTGGCGCCCAATACGCAAACCGCCTCTCCCCGCGCGTTGGCCGATTCATTAATGCAGCTGGCACGACAGGTTTCCCGACTGGAAAGCGGGCAGTGAGCGCAACGCAATTAATGTGAGTTAGCTCACTCATTAGGCACCCCAGGCTTTACACTTTATGCTTCCGGCTCGTATGTTGTGTGAAATTGTGAGCGGATAACAATTTCACACAGGAAACAGCTATGACCATGATTACGGATTCACTGGCCGTCGTTTTACAACGTCGTGACTGGGAAAACCCTGGCGTTACCCAACTTAATCGCCTTGCAGCACATCCCCCTTTCGCCAGCTGGCGTAATAGCGAAGAGGCCCGCACCGATCGCCCTTCCCAACAGTTGCGCAGCCTGAATGGCGAATGGCGCTTTGCCTGGTTTCCGGCACCAGAAGCGGTGCCGGAAAGCTGGCTGGAGTGCGATCTTCCTGAGGCCGATACTGTCGTCGTCCCCTCAAACTGGCAGATGCACGGTTACGATGCGCCCATCTACACCAACGTGACCTATCCCATTACGGTCAATCCGCCGTTTGTTCCCACGGAGAATCCGACGGGTTGTTACTCGCTCACATTTAATGTTGATGAAAGCTGGCTACAGGAAGGCCAGACGCGAATTATTTTTGATGGCGTTAACTCGGCGTTTCATCTGTGGTGCAACGGGCGCTGGGTCGGTTACGGCCAGGACAGTCGTTTGCCGTCTGAATTTGACCTGAGCGCATTTTTACGCGCCGGAGAAAACCGCCTCGCGGTGATGGTGCTGCGCTGGAGTGACGGCAGTTATCTGGAAGATCAGGATATGTGGCGGATGAGCGGCATTTTCCGTGACGTCTCGTTGCTGCATAAACCGACTACACAAATCAGCGATTTCCATGTTGCCACTCGCTTTAATGATGATTTCAGCCGCGCTGTACTGGAGGCTGAAGTTCAGATGTGCGGCGAGTTGCGTGACTACCTACGGGTAACAGTTTCTTTATGGCAGGGTGAAACGCAGGTCGCCAGCGGCACCGCGCCTTTCGGCGGTGAAATTATCGATGAGCGTGGTGGTTATGCCGATCGCGTCACACTACGTCTGAACGTCGAAAACCCGAAACTGTGGAGCGCCGAAATCCCGAATCTCTATCGTGCGGTGGTTGAACTGCACACCGCCGACGGCACGCTGATTGAAGCAGAAGCCTGCGATGTCGGTTTCCGCGAGGTGCGGATTGAAAATGGTCTGCTGCTGCTGAACGGCAAGCCGTTGCTGATTCGAGGCGTTAACCGTCACGAGCATCATCCTCTGCATGGTCAGGTCATGGATGAGCAGACGATGGTGCAGGATATCCTGCTGATGAAGCAGAACAACTTTAACGCCGTGCGCTGTTCGCATTATCCGAACCATCCGCTGTGGTACACGCTGTGCGACCGCTACGGCCTGTATGTGGTGGATGAAGCCAATATTGAAACCCACGGCATGGTGCCAATGAATCGTCTGACCGATGATCCGCGCTGGCTACCGGCGATGAGCGAACGCGTAACGCGAATGGTGCAGCGCGATCGTAATCACCCGAGTGTGATCATCTGGTCGCTGGGGAATGAATCAGGCCACGGCGCTAATCACGACGCGCTGTATCGCTGGATCAAATCTGTCGATCCTTCCCGCCCGGTGCAGTATGAAGGCGGCGGAGCCGACACCACGGCCACCGATATTATTTGCCCGATGTACGCGCGCGTGGATGAAGACCAGCCCTTCCCGGCTGTGCCGAAATGGTCCATCAAAAAATGGCTTTCGCTACCTGGAGAGACGCGCCCGCTGATCCTTTGCGAATACGCCCACGCGATGGGTAACAGTCTTGGCGGTTTCGCTAAATACTGGCAGGCGTTTCGTCAGTATCCCCGTTTACAGGGCGGCTTCGTCTGGGACTGGGTGGATCAGTCGCTGATTAAATATGATGAAAACGGCAACCCGTGGTCGGCTTACGGCGGTGATTTTGGCGATACGCCGAACGATCGCCAGTTCTGTATGAACGGTCTGGTCTTTGCCGACCGCACGCCGCATCCAGCGCTGACGGAAGCAAAACACCAGCAGCAGTTTTTCCAGTTCCGTTTATCCGGGCAAACCATCGAAGTGACCAGCGAATACCTGTTCCGTCATAGCGATAACGAGCTCCTGCACTGGATGGTGGCGCTGGATGGTAAGCCGCTGGCAAGCGGTGAAGTGCCTCTGGATGTCGCTCCACAAGGTAAACAGTTGATTGAACTGCCTGAACTACCGCAGCCGGAGAGCGCCGGGCAACTCTGGCTCACAGTACGCGTAGTGCAACCGAACGCGACCGCATGGTCAGAAGCCGGGCACATCAGCGCCTGGCAGCAGTGGCGTCTGGCGGAAAACCTCAGTGTGACGCTCCCCTCCGCGTCCCATATCATCCCGCAACTAACCACCAGCGAAACGGATTTTTGCATCGAGCTGGGTAATAAGCGTTGGCAGTTTAACCGTCAGTCAGGCCTTCTTTCACAGATGTGGATTGGCGATGAAAAACAACTGCTGACGCCGCTGCGCGATCAGTTCACCCGCGCACCGCTGGATAACGACATTGGCGTAAGTGAAGCGACCCGTATTGACCCTAACGCCTGGGTCGAACGCTGGAAGGCGGCGGGCCATTACCAGGCCGAAGCGGCGTTGTTGCAGTGCACGGCAGATACACTTGCCGACGCGGTGCTGATTACGACCGCTCACGCGTGGCAGCATCAGGGAAAAACCTTATTTATCAGCCGGAAAACCTACCGGATTGATGGTAGTGGTCAAATGGCGATTACCGTTGATGTTGAAGTAGCGAGCGATACACCGCATCCGGCTCGGATTGGCCTGACCTGCCAGCTGGCGCAGGTCGCAGAACGGGTAAACTGGCTCGGATTAGGGCCGCAAGAAAACTATCCCGACCGCCTTACTGCCGCCTGTTTTGACCGCTGGGATCTGCCATTGTCAGACATGTATACCCCGTACGTCTTCCCGAGCGAAAACGGTCTGCGCTGCGGGACGCGCGAATTGAATTATGGCCCACACCAGTGGCGCGGCGACTTCCAGTTCAATATCAGTCGCTACAGCCAACAACAACTGATGGAAACCAGCCATCGCCATCTGCTGCACGCGGAAGAAGGCACATGGCTGAATATCGACGGTTTCCATATGGGGATTGGTGGCGACGACTCCTGGAGCCCGTCAGTATCGGCGGAATTCCAGCTGAGCGCCGGTCGCTACCATTACCAGTTGGTCTGGTGTCAAAAATAATAATAACCGGGCAGGCCATGTCTGCCCGTATTTCGCGTAAGGAAATCCATTATGTACTATTTAAAAAACACAAACTTTTGGATGTTCGGTTTATTCTTTTTCTTTTACTTTTTTATCATGGGAGCCTACTTCCCGTTTTTCCCGATTTGGCTACATGACATCAACCATATCAGCAAAAGTGATACGGGTATTATTTTTGCCGCTATTTCTCTGTTCTCGCTATTATTCCAACCGCTGTTTGGTCTGCTTTCTGACAAACTCGGGCTGCGCAAATACCTGCTGTGGATTATTACCGGCATGTTAGTGATGTTTGCGCCGTTCTTTATTTTTATCTTCGGGCCACTGTTACAATACAACATTTTAGTAGGATCGATTGTTGGTGGTATTTATCTAGGCTTTTGTTTTAACGCCGGTGCGCCAGCAGTAGAGGCATTTATTGAGAAAGTCAGCCGTCGCAGTAATTTCGAATTTGGTCGCGCGCGGATGTTTGGCTGTGTTGGCTGGGCGCTGTGTGCCTCGATTGTCGGCATCATGTTCACCATCAATAATCAGTTTGTTTTCTGGCTGGGCTCTGGCTGTGCACTCATCCTCGCCGTTTTACTCTTTTTCGCCAAAACGGATGCGCCCTCTTCTGCCACGGTTGCCAATGCGGTAGGTGCCAACCATTCGGCATTTAGCCTTAAGCTGGCACTGGAACTGTTCAGACAGCCAAAACTGTGGTTTTTGTCACTGTATGTTATTGGCGTTTCCTGCACCTACGATGTTTTTGACCAACAGTTTGCTAATTTCTTTACTTCGTTCTTTGCTACCGGTGAACAGGGTACGCGGGTATTTGGCTACGTAACGACAATGGGCGAATTACTTAACGCCTCGATTATGTTCTTTGCGCCACTGATCATTAATCGCATCGGTGGGAAAAACGCCCTGCTGCTGGCTGGCACTATTATGTCTGTACGTATTATTGGCTCATCGTTCGCCACCTCAGCGCTGGAAGTGGTTATTCTGAAAACGCTGCATATGTTTGAAGTACCGTTCCTGCTGGTGGGCTGCTTTAAATATATTACCAGCCAGTTTGAAGTGCGTTTTTCAGCGACGATTTATCTGGTCTGTTTCTGCTTCTTTAAGCAACTGGCGATGATTTTTATGTCTGTACTGGCGGGCAATATGTATGAAAGCATCGGTTTCCAGGGCGCTTATCTGGTGCTGGGTCTGGTGGCGCTGGGCTTCACCTTAATTTCCGTGTTCACGCTTAGCGGCCCCGGCCCGCTTTCCCTGCTGCGTCGTCAGGTGAATGAAGTCGCTTAAGCAATCAATGTCGGATGCGGCGCGAGCGCCTTATCCGACCAACATATCATAACGGAGTGATCGCATTGAACATGCCAATGACCGAAAGAATAAGAGCAGGCAAGCTATTTACCGATATGTGCGAAGGCTTACCGGAAAAAAGACTTCGTGGGAAAACGTTAATGTATGAGTTTAATCACTCGCATCCATCAGAAGTTGAAAAAAGAGAAAGCCTGATTAAAGAAATGTTTGCCACGGTAGGGGAAAACGCCTGGGTAGAACCGCCTGTCTATTTCTCTTACGGTTCCAACATCCATATAGGCCGCAATTTTTATGCAAATTTCAATTTAACCATTGTCGATGACTACACGGTAACAATCGGTGATAACGTACTGATTGCACCCAACGTTACTCTTTCCGTTACGGGACACCCTGTACACCATGAATTGAGAAAAAACGGCGAGATGTACTCTTTTCCGATAACGACTGGCAATAACGTCTGGATCGGAAGTCATGTGGTTAATAATCCAGGCGTCACCATCGGGGATAATTCTGTTATTGGCGCGGGTAGTATCGTCACAAAAGACATTCCACCAAACGTCGTGGCGGCTGGCGTTCCTTGTCGGGTTATTCGCGAAATAAACGACCGGGATAAGCACTATTATTTCAAAGATTATAAAGTTGAATCGTCAGTTTAAATTATAAAAATTGCCTGATACGCTGCGCTTATCAGGCCTACAAGTTCAGCGATCTACATTAGCCGCATCCGGCATGAACAAAGCGCAGGAACAAGCGTCGCATCATGCCTCTTTGACCCACAGCTGCGGAAAACGTACTGGTGCAAAACGCAGGGTTATGATCATCAGCCCAACGACGCACAGCGCATGAAATGCCCAGTCCATCAGGTAATTGCCGCTGATACTACGCAGCACGCCAGAAAACCACGGGGCAAGCCCGGCGATGATAAAACCGATTCCCTGCATAAACGCCACCAGCTTGCCAGCAATAGCCGGTTGCACAGAGTGATCGAGCGCCAGCAGCAAACAGAGCGGAAACGCGCCGCCCAGACCTAACCCACACACCATCGCCCACAATACCGGCAATTGCAGCGGCAACCAGATAAAGCCGCAGAACCCCACCAGTTGTAACACCAGCGCCAGCATTAACAGTTTGCGCCGATCCTGATGGCGAGCCATAGCAGGCATCAGCAAAGCTCCTGCGGCTTGCCCAAGCGTCATCAATGCCAGTAAGGAACCGCTGTACTGCGCGCTGGCACCAATCTCAATATAGAAAGCGGGTAACCAGGCAATCAGGCTGGCGTAACCGCCGTTAATCAGACCGAAGTAAACACCCAGCGTCCACGCGCGGGGAGTGAATACCACGCGAACCGGAGTGGTTGTTGTCTTGTGGGAAGAGGCGACCTCGCGGGCGCTTTGCCACCACCAGGCAAAGAGCGCAACAACGGCAGGCAGCGCCCACCAGGCGAGTGTTTGATACCAGGTTTCGCTATGTTGAACTAACCAGGGCGTTATGGCGGCACCAAGTCCACCGCCGCCCATCAGAGCCGCAGACCACAGCCCCATCACCAGTGGCGTGCGTTGCTGAAACCGCCGTTTAATCACTGAAGGCATCACCGCCTGAATGATACCGATCCCCACCCCACCAAGCAGTGCGCTGCTAAGCAGCAGCACACTTTGGGGGTAAAGCTCACGCATCAATGCACCGACGGCAATCAGCAACAGACTGATGGCGACGCTGCGACGTTCGCTGACATGCTGATGAAGCCAGCTTCCGGCCAGCGCCAGCCCGCCCATGGTGACCACCGGCAGAGCGGTCAACAGGGCAGCCACGCTAAAGCTCATTCCGCTCGCCTGGCGCAATTGCGGTAGCAGTGGACCGACGGAGGTGAGCAGTGGTCGCATATTAAGACCAATCAGCACCAGAACCAGCAGCATCGTGAACGTCTTTTGATGGTTGCGCATGGCTGTCAGAACGGTTTGGTCGGCAGATATTTACCATCTAAGGTGATGACCGCACGTTCGCCACCTTCCGGGTCCGCCACTTTCTTAACGTCGAGTTTGAAGTTAATCGCGCTGATAATGCCATCGCCAAACTTCTCATGAACCAACGCTTTCAGGGTTGTGCCGTACACCTGCAACATTTCATAGAAACGATACATCGTTGGGTCGGTTGGAATACGGTCATCAATGCAGCCACGCAGTGGAATCATCTGCAACAGTAGAATGGCGTCTTCGTCGAGATCCAGCTTCGCCCCGACCAGGCGGGCGGCGTCGGCAGGAAGCGCCTGCTGCCCCAGCAAAGCCGCGGTTACGAAGGCTTCTGCCAGACCGGTACCGTCGGCAATCTCGGCAAATGAGAGATCTTTTTTAGCTTTGCTGAGCAAAATGGCATCGGCAAGATCAAGACGAATATTGCGGTTAATTTGTGACTGAATCATGGTGGATCTCCTGATGGTTTAAAAATAAGGTTACGCTGCGGTAGGTTGGCGTAGCGGTATGGCACAAACGCGAGGATTAGCGGCCAGTGGCACAAACTGGCGGGTTGCGCCGTCAAAAGCTGCGATGCTGCCGCTTTCAATGTCGTAGACCCAGCCGTGCAGGGCGATCCGCCCCTCTTCGAGCGCCAGGCGCACCGATGGATGAGTTTGCAAATTAGCCAACTGAGCAATGACGTTTTCACGTACCATCGCCGCAGCTTTTGACGGTAAATCGGAATGCGGGCGCGCCTCATTAACGACGCGGGCTGAATCGGCATAACGCAGCCAGTGGGAGACGGCAGGCATATGGTCCATACACTGACAGCTGGCAATGGCGGTCATCGCGCCACAGTTGGAATGACCACAAATCACAATGTCAGATACCCGAAGCGCAGCGACGGCATACTCCACCGAAGCAGAAACGCCACCGGGTTCCGGCCCGTAGGAAGGGACAATATTACCTGCGTTGCGAATAACGAACAGATCGCCAGGCTCACGTTGCGTCACCAGCTCAGGGACCAGACGGCTGTCGGAGCAGGAGATAAAAAGGGTGCGCGGGCTTTGCTGTGTCGCCAGCTGTTTAAATAAGGCTTCCCGCTTCGGAAATGCCTCGCGCTGGAATTTAAGGAATCCATCAATAATCTCTTTCACCGTTAACCTCTGTCTGTCTCTGGAATGAGAGGCAGACTACTCGCCGATTGTCATAAGGTAAAAGTCTCATTTATGATGAGTTCTATTGGATTTACTTATAGGTTGGCGAATGCTCTCTCGACATATCAACTATTTTCTTGCCGTGGCTGAACATGGCAGCTTTACCCGTGCCGCCAGTGCGTTGCACGTCTCCCAGCCTGCGCTTTCCCAGCAGATTCGCCAGTTAGAGGAGAGTTTAGGCGTGCCGCTGTTTGACCGTAGCGGGCGAACGATTCGTCTCACTGATGCAGGAGAAGTCTGGCGACAGTACGCCAGCCGGGCGTTACAGGAACTGGGAGCGGGTAAACGGGCGATTCATGATGTTGCCGATCTGACGCGAGGATCGCTGCGTATCGCCGTCACTCCCACCTTTACAAGCTACTTTATCGGCCCTTTAATGGCGAATTTCTATGCGCGCTACCCCGGCATCACGCTCCAGCTACAGGAAATGTCGCAGGAGAAAATCGAGGATATGCTTTGCCGCGACGAGTTGGACGTTGGGATTGCCTTCGCGCCTGTGCATTCGCCGGAGCTGGAGGCAATTCCTTTACTGACAGAAAGTTTAGCGTTAGTCGTGGCGCAACATCATCCGCTGGCCGTCCATGAACAGGTGGCGTTGAGTCGCTTGCATGATGAAAAACTGGTCCTGCTCAGCGCGGAATTTGCCACCAGAGAGCAAATTGACCACTACTGCGAGAAAGCGGGGCTACATCCCATAAGCGCTAACTTAAGGGTTGAACCATCTGAAGAATGCGACGCCTCGGTGCCTCGTTAAGACGATGCCTCGC
>NZ_JAVUPQ010000079.1:0-16968 GCF_032029835.1 Escherichia sp. AM3
TCGGTGGAGCTGCATGACAAAGTCATCGGGCATTATCTGAACATAAAACACTATCAATAAGTTGGAGTCATTACCAAAAAAAGAGTCTATTAACCAATAAGTAAGCATTATATATAGCAATGCTTCAAATATTGTTTTAATTTTCTGCTTTAACATATATCAGTACGCTCATAAAAATCCATTTATAATTATCAACATGACACGTTGATACTTTCATCTTTTACTTATTCAAAGCCATATTTTCAATCCCCAAAAAAACCGAACCAAACGTGTAAATTATTCCGGTGCGAGTAAGAATTATGAGGAATGGCTATCAGTATTGTCATTTTCAGAAAATATTTATCCTGCATCGGTGAGTCAGAGCTAGATCAGACTTTTGCTAAATTCGCAAAAGACTTTGCACATTTTGCTAATTTCACCGTACCGCTCTGTGACGTACTATAGTCGGCAAACATCTCACTTTGAGGTTAAAAAATGAGCAACATCCTGATTATCAACGGCGCGAAAAAATTCGCCCACTCCAATGGTCAACTGAACGACACCCTGACCGAAGTCGTGGATGGCACACTGCGCGACCTCGGGCATGATGTTCGCATCGTTCGCGCCGACAGCGACTACGATGTCAAAGCGGAAGTACAAAACTTTCTCTGGGCTGATGTGGTGATCTGGCAGATGCCAGGCTGGTGGATGGGCGCGCCGTGGACAGTGAAAAAATACATTGATGATGTATTCACCGAAGGTCACGGGACGCTGTATGCCAGCGATGGTCGTACCCGCAAAGATCCGTCGAAAAAATACGGTTCCGGCGGCCTGGTACAGGGCAAAAAATATATGCTTTCTCTGACCTGGAACGCACCAATGGAAGCCTTCACCGAAAAAGATCAGTTCTTCCACGGCGTTGGCGTTGACGGTGTGTATCTGCCGTTCCATAAAGCAAACCAATTCCTCGGTATGGAACCGCTGCCGACATTTATCGCTAATGACGTGATAAAAATGCCTGATGTTCCCCGCTATACTGAAGAATATCGCAAGCATCTTGTGGAAATTTTTGGTTAACTAGAGCTCAGGCTTTAGAAGGAGTTAACCATGCTTACCGTAATCGCAGAAATCCGTACTCGTCCTGGTCAACATCACCGTCAGGCGGTATTGGATCAGTTTGCTAAAATCGTTCCAACCGTACTGAAAGAAGAAGGTTGCCACGGCTATGCGCCAATGGTGGATTGCGCTGCTGGCGTGAGTTTCCAGTCTATGGCACCGGATTCTATCGTGATGATTGAGCAGTGGGAAAGCATCGCGCACCTTGAAGCGCATCTGCAAACCCCGCACATGAAGGCGTATAGCGAAGCCGTAAAAGGCGACGTGCTGGAGATGAATATCCGTATTCTGCAGCCAGGGATTTAATCCTGCCTTGTTTGCCCGGCCATCCTGACCGGGCAATGTTCTTTCCTTTAAACCTCAATCTCCGCCATGTCGCCTTTCTCTTGCAACCAGTTGCGGCGATCTTCCGAGCGTTTCTTCGCCAGCAGCATATCCATCATCGCGTCAGTACGCTGATCGTCTTCATCATCGATAGTCAACTGCACCAGACGGCGAGTGTTCGGATCAAGCGTGGTTTCGCGCAATTGCATCGGGTTCATTTCCCCGAGACCTTTAAAACGCTGGACGTTCGGCTTGCCTTTCTTGCGTTTTAATTGCTCAAGTACGCCTTCTTTCTCTTCTTCCGTCAGCGCGTAATAAACCTCTTTCCCGAGATCAATACGGTAGAGCGGTGGCAGTGCGACGTAAACGTGACCGTGTTTCACCAACGCGCGGAAGTGTTTTACGAACAAAGCGCAGAGCAGCGTGGCAATGTGCAGACCATCAGAGTCCGCATCCGCGAGGATACAGATTTTGCCATAACGAAGCTGGCTCAGATCGTCGCTGTCAGGATCGATACCGATCGCTACCGAAATATCATGCACTTCCTGCGAGGCCAGCACTTCGTCGGAAGAAACTTCCCAGGTGTTAAGGATCTTACCTTTCAGTGGCATGATCGCCTGATATTCGCGATCGCGCGCCTGCTTGGCAGATCCGCCTGCAGAGTCACCTTCCACAAGGAACAGTTCGGTACGGTTAAGATCCTGCGCGGTACAGTCAGCCAGTTTGCCAGGCAGCGCCGGGCCGCTGGTCAGCTTTTTACGCACCACTTTCTTAGCCGCACGCATACGACGCTGGGCGCTGGAAATCGCCATCTCTGCCAGCAACTCCGCCGCCTGAACGTTCTGGTTCAGCCACAGGATAAAGGCATCTTTCACCACGCCAGAAACGAATGCCGCGCACTGACGCGAAGAGAGACGCTCTTTGGTCTGCCCGGCAAACTGCGGATCCTGCATTTTTACTGACAGCACATAGGCGCAGCGATCCCAGATATCTTCCGCCGACAACTTTACACCGCGCGGCAGAATGTTGCGGTATTCACAGAACTCACGCATCGCGTCCAACAGGCCCTGACGCAGACCGTTAACGTGCGTACCGCCCTGCATCGTTGGGATAAGGTTGACGTAGCTTTCGGTCAGCAGTTCACCGCCTTCCGGCAGCCACAGTAGCGCCCAGTCCACAGCTTCAGTATCACCAGCGAAATTACCGATAAACGGTTTTTCTGGCAGCGTCGGTAAACCGTTTACCGCTTCCGCCAGGTAATCATTCAGACCGTCCTGATAGCACCAGCGCTGTTCGGTGTTGTTGATCTCATCTTTAAAGGTAATCTCAACGCCGGGGCACAGTACCGCTTTGGCTTTCAGCACATGCGTCAGGCGTGAAACAGAAAATCGCGGGCTGTCAAAGAAGGTTTCATCCGGCCAGAAGTGCACGCTGGTACCGGTATTGCGTTTACCGCAAGTGCCGACAACCTGTAAATCCTGCACCTTTTCGCCATTTTCAAAGGCGATGTTATAAACCTGACCATCGCGGCGCACGTTAACTTCAACGCGCTTCGACAGGGCGTTAACCACCGAAATCCCCACGCCATGCAGGCCGCCAGAGAACTGGTAATTTTTGTTAGAGAATTTACCGCCCGCGTGCAAACGGCAAAGAATCAGTTCAACCGCCGGTACACCCTCTTCCGGGTGAATATCCACCGGCATCCCGCGCCCATCGTCAATCACTTCTAACGACTGGTCAGCATGTAAGATTACGTCCACGCGTTTTGCGTGACCCGCCAGTGCTTCATCGACACTGTTATCAATAACTTCTTGCCCCAAATGGTTAGGGCGAGTGGTATCGGTATACATCCCCGGACGGCGGCGAACCGGCTCAAGCCCGGTGAGTACCTCAATGGCATCAGCGTTATAAGTTTGCGTCATGGTTTAAGTTAGCAATTCGAGTTGATCGTCAGAGATGGTGCAGACCAAGAAAATCGACGATCGGGTTGAAATAATCTTCGAAGCCCGTGAATGCGTGGTTGCCGCCTTCTATGACAGTCTGGCGGCAGGAAGCGTAGTACGCCACCGCCTGGCGGTAATCCAGCACTTCATCTCCCGTCTGTTGCAGCAGCCAGATCAAATCCGGCGCTTCCAGCGGGTCAATCTGCATGACTTTGAGATCGTAAATATGGCGTGACTCTAGCACATATTGCTGCCCGGTGTAGGGGTTCTCGTTCTGACCGAGATAGTCCGTCAGCAGTTCAAACGGGCGTACCGCCGGGTTTACCACCACTGCGGGCAGCATAAAACATTGCGACAACCAGGTGGCGTAATATCCCCCCAGTGACGAACCGACAATACCCAGCGAATCGCCGCCATGTTCCAGGACAATGGATTCCAGCAGTTCTGCCGCGTCGGAAGGATACGGCGGCAACTGCGGAATGATCATCTCAACGTCAGGGTGATGTTCCGCCAGCCAGTTTTTTAACAAGCTCGCTTTTGCAGAGCGCGGCGAGCTGTTGAAACCGTGTAAATAAAGAAGCGTAGACATCAGTAGCCTTCTGAAGCGGTATCAGGTTGGAAACGTGTGTCCGCCAGGCGATGCACCTCGGTGGTCAGCGTGCCATCAGCATGTAACTCGAGAGTACGCCAGCCGGGCGCGATGGTGTCCAGCGTAAAGTTGGAACAGTGCGGCTTAAACTGCACACAGGTCGACGGCGTTGCCAGCAGGCGGCGACCGTTCCAGTCGAGATCCAGCTCCTGATGAATATGACCGCACAGCAAGTATTTGACGTGCGGAAACTTCGCCAGCACGGTATCCAGTTCGCCCGCGTTACGCAGACTGTGTTGATCGAGCCAACTACAACCCGCAGGTAGCGGATGATGATGCAGCAGCAGCAACGTATGGCGTTCTGGCGCATCGGCCAGTTTACGTTCCAGCCACTCAAGCTGAAACTCGCTCAGCTCACCGTGCGGCACGCCAAACACCTGGCTATCCAGCAACAGGATTTGCCATTGCTCACCAATAAACACGCGCTTCGCCGGGGAGATACCCGCATCCTGTAACGCGCTGTACATCGCGGGCTGGAAATCGTGGTTGCCAGGCAGCCAGACGCAGGGCGCACGAAAACTTGCGATGCCTTCAGCGAAATGCTGATAGGCCGCAGAGGATTGATCCTGCGCTAAATCACCTGTCGCGACAATCAGGTCGAATTCGTGCTGGTGTGGACGAATCGCCTCCAGCACCGCCTGGTAGCTTTCCCAGGTGTTTACCCCTAACAGGGCTTCGTGCTTTTGTGCAAACAGGTGAGTATCGGTAATTTGTAAAATCCTGACTCTGACCTCACCAGCCAGAGGAAGGGTTAACAGGCTTTCCAAATGGTGTCCTTAGGTTTCACGACGCTAGTAAACCGGAATCGCCATCGCTCCATGTGCTAAACAGTATCGCAACCAGTCCGCTAAAAACTGGTTAATTTGATGCTTTTCGTCGCGTTGATGCAACTTTTTATTAGGATAATCATACCGCGCTTTGAAGCGAAAAATCTGCTGGCTTGAACACACTTCAGCCACCATCGCGTCATGATACAGACGCACCGTCATTGACGGAAGGCTCCAGTAACTGATCGCGGGCGCAGTCTGTTCTATTGTCACCAGGGTAGTGTATCGGGTCGATTCCACAATCGTCAGCCGATATTGTGCGTTTGCCACCTGATAGCTTACAGTTTCGCCGGGTGCGTCATTGCGCGGTAACAAACGGCGCAATTGTGAAAAGTTCATCTCGCACAGGCGCATCATTTCAGGAAAGTCAGGTGTGTAACGCTTCATTTATGCCCACTCATTTTTTAACGCTTGATGATGCAGCTGCAGCCATTGCAAAGCGATGACCGACGCTGCGTTGTCGATTTTCCCCTCTTCTACCCACTGGTATGCCTGTTCCCGGCTTACCACATGAACGCGAATATCTTCGTTTTCATCAGCCAGACCATGAATACCGCTTGCGGTCGTGGCGTCCACTTCGCCCACCATAATTGACGAACGCTCACTGGTGCCTCCCGGGCTTGCCAGGAAACTTAACACCGGTTTGGTCCGTTTGACTATCAGTCCCGCCTCTTCAATCGCTTCGCGACGGGCAACATCTTCCACACTTTCACCCTCTTCAATCATCCCGGCAACCATCTCCAGTAGCCAGGGGGTTTCACTGGTGTCGTATGCGGCAATCCGAATCTGCTCAATCAGCACAACTTCATCACGCACTGGGTCAAAGGGTAGCAAGACTGCGGCGTGACCGCGCTCAAAAATTTCCCGCCGTACCTCATGACTCATTTGCCCGTTGAATAAACGATGACGAAATCTATAAAGATCTAATGAAAAAAAGCCGCGATAAAGTGTTTCTCGTGCAATAATTTCTACATCGTTTTTGCCAAATGTAACGGGCAGGCTGTCTGGCTTAAGCATTGTTAATGTCCTGGCACTAATAGTGAATTAAATGTGAATTTCAGCGACGTTTGACTGCCGTTTGAGCAGTCATGTGTTAAATTGAGGCACATTAACGCCCTATGGCACGTAACGCCAACCTTTTGCGGTAGCGGCTTCTGCTAGAATCCGCAATAATTTTACAGTTTGATCGCGCTAAATACTGCTTCACCACAAGGAATGCAAATGAAGAAATTGCTCCCCATTCTTATCGGCCTGAGCCTTTCTGGGTTCAGTTCGTTGAGCCAGGCCGAGAACCTGATGCAAGTTTATCAGCAAGCACGCCTTAGTAACCCGGAATTGCGTAAGTCTGCCGCCGATCGTGATGCTGCCTTTGAAAAAATTAATGAAGCGCGCAGTCCATTACTGCCACAGCTAGGTTTAGGTGCAGATTACACCTATAGCAACGGCTACCGCGACGCGAACGGCATCAACTCTAACGCGACCAGTGCGTCCTTGCAGTTAACTCAATCCATTTTTGATATGTCGAAATGGCGTGCGTTAACGCTGCAGGAAAAAGCAGCAGGGATTCAGGACGTCACGTATCAGACCGATCAGCAAACCTTGATCCTCAACACCGCGACCGCTTATTTCAACGTGTTGAATGCTATTGACGTTCTTTCCTATACACAGGCACAAAAAGAAGCGATCTACCGTCAATTAGATCAAACCACCCAACGTTTTAACGTGGGCCTGGTAGCGATCACCGACGTGCAGAACGCCCGCGCACAGTACGATACCGTGCTGGCGAACGAAGTGACCGCACGTAATAACCTTGATAACGCGGTAGAGCAGCTGCGCCAGATCACCGGTAACTACTATCCGGAACTGGCTGCGCTGAATGTCGAAAACTTTAAAACCGACAAACCACAGCCGGTTAACGCGCTGCTGAAAGAAGCCGAAAAACGCAACCTGTCGCTGTTACAGGCACGCTTGAGCCAGGACCTGGCGCGCGAGCAAATTCGCCAGGCGCAGGATGGTCACTTACCGACTCTGGATTTAACGGCTTCTACCGGGATTTCTGACACCTCTTATAGCGGTTCGAAAACCCGTGGTGCCGCTGGTACCCAGTATGACGATAGCAATATGGGCCAGAACAAAGTTGGCCTGAGCTTCTCGCTGCCGATTTATCAGGGCGGAATGGTTAACTCGCAGGTGAAACAGGCACAGTACAACTTTGTCGGTGCCAGCGAGCAACTGGAAAGTGCCCATCGTAGCGTCGTGCAGACCGTGCGTTCCTCCTTCAACAACATTAATGCATCTATCAGTAGCATTAACGCCTACAAACAAGCCGTAGTTTCCGCTCAAAGCTCATTAGACGCGATGGAAGCGGGCTACTCGGTCGGTACGCGTACCATTGTTGATGTGTTGGATGCGACCACCACGTTGTACAACGCCAAGCAAGAGCTGGCGAATGCGCGTTATAACTACCTGATTAATCAGCTGAATATTAAGTCAGCCCTGGGTACGTTGAACGAGCAGGATCTGCTGGCACTGAACAATGCGCTGAGCAAACCGGTTTCCACTAATCCGGAAAACGTTGCCCCGCAAACGCCGGAACAGAATGCTATTGCTGATGGTTATGCGCCTGATAGCCCGGCCCCCGTCGTTCAGCAAACATCCGCACGCACTACCACCAGTAACGGTCATAACCCTTTCCGTAACTGATGACGACGACGGGGCTTCGGCCCCGTCTGAACGTAAGGCAACGTAAAGATACGGGTTATCTGCCGCATTCTTCCCCCTTCTCGCTTCAATTTCGACCAGCCATCCTCTATTCTGATGGGTATTTACCACTGGTCCCGGAAGACAAAAATGAAACGGACAAAATCCATACGCCACGCATCGTTCCGCAAAAACTGGAGCGCACGCCATCTGACACCAGTCGCTCTCGCGGTTGCCACTGTTTTTATGCTGGCTGGCTGTGAAAAGAGTGATGAAACAGTGTCTCTCTATCAAAATGCTGACGACTGTTCAGCTGCAAACCCAGGCAAAAGCGCCGAATGTACCACCGCGTACAACAATGCGCTGAAAGAAGCCGAACGTACTGCGCCGAAATACGCCACCCGTGAAGACTGTGTTGCTGAATTTGGTGAAGGTCAGTGCCAGCAGGCACCAGCCCAGGCTGGCATGGCACCAGAAAACCAGGCGCAGGCCCAGCAATCCAGCGGGAGTTTCTGGATGCCGCTGATGGCCGGTTACATGATGGGGCGTCTGATGGGCGGCGGCGCGGGATTTGCACAGCAGCCGCTGTTCTCCTCGAAAAACCCAGCCAGTCCGGCTTACGGTAAATATACCGACGCGACGGGTAAAAACTATGGCGCAGCCCAGCCAGGCCGCACCATGACCGTACCGAAGACGGCAATGGCACCAAAACCGGCGACCACCACTACCGTTACCCGTGGCGGTTTTGGTGAATCTGTTGCCAAACAAAGCACTATGCAGCGTAGTGCAACCGGTACCTCTTCTCGTTCAATGGGTGGCTGATACCGATGGAAAGAGTCAGTATTACCGAGCGCCCGGACTGGCGTGAGAAAGCCCACGAATACGGTTTCAATTTTCACACCATGTACGGCGAGCCGTACTGGTGTGAAGATGCTTACTACAAGTTGACCCTCGCCCAGGTTGAAAAGCTGGAAGAAGTCACCGCCGAACTGCACCAGATGTGCCTGAAAGTGGTGGAAAAAGTGATCGCCAGCGATGAGCTGATGACCAAATTCCGCATTCCAAAACACACCTGGAGTTTTGTGCGCCAGTCATGGCTGACGCACCAGCCATCGCTTTATTCTCGTCTTGATCTGGCGTGGGATGGCACTGGTGAACCTAAACTTCTGGAAAATAACGCCGATACGCCAACGTCACTATACGAGGCGGCGTTCTTTCAGTGGATCTGGCTGGAAGATCAGCTTAACGCCGGTAACTTGCCGGAGGGCAGCGACCAGTTTAACAGTCTGCAAGAAAAACTGATCGATCGCTTCGTTGAGCTGCGTGAACAGTATGGCTTCCAGTTGCTGCATCTCACCTGCTGTCGCGACACGGTGGAAGATCGCGGAACCATTCAGTATTTGCAGGACTGCGCAACGGAAGCTGAAATTGCTACTGAGTTCCTCTACATCGATGATATCGGGTTAGGTGAAAAAGGTCAGTTCACGGATTTACAGGATCAGGTTATTTCCAACCTGTTCAAGCTGTATCCGTGGGAGTTTATGCTGCGTGAGATGTTCTCCACCAAGCTGGAGGATGCAGGCGTACGCTGGCTGGAACCGGCGTGGAAGAGCATTATCTCCAACAAGGCACTTCTACCGCTGTTGTGGGAGATGTTCCCGAATCACCCGAACCTGCTGCCCGCTTATTTTGCGGAAGATGATCATCCGCAAATGGAAAAATATGTGGTTAAGCCGATCTTCTCCCGTGAAGGCGCAAACGTGTCGATCATTGAGAACGGCAAAACCATTGAAGCAGCGGAAGGTCCGTATGGCGAAGAAGGAATGATTGTTCAGCAATTCCACCCGTTACCGAAATTCGGCGACAGCTATATGCTGATTGGTAGCTGGCTGGTGAACGATCAACCCGCCGGAATTGGCATTCGTGAAGACCGTGCATTGATCACCCAGGATATGTCTCGGTTTTATCCACATATTTTTGTTGAATAAGCCACGATACCGGATGGCACTCGCCATCCGGTAATTGTTAGCCTATCTGCACCGACAGCATACTCAGGCTGCCCATTTCTATACCCTCAACCGGAATGGTAATTGGCTCCTGCCCATCCCACGCACCTAACACATACAACAACGGCAAATAATGCTCTGGCGTTGGGTTCGATAACGTGCCACCTTCATGGTCGAGGTAATTCACCAGAGGATGTTGTTCCACTGGCCCTTGCCACGTCAGATTCGCTTTCACATACTCATTAAACGACGTCGCCCACGGATACGGTGAACTATCACCGTGCCACTTCACTGTGCGCAGGTTATGCACCACGTTACCGCTGGCGACCAACATTATTCCTTCATCTCGCAGCGCTGCCAGTTTGCGCCCCATTTCGAAATGCCAGGCGGCAGGTTTGCTACTGTCGATACTCAACTGCACCATCGGGATATCAGCGTCAGGATACATCTTAATCAGCACGCCCCACGAGCCGTGGTCAAAGCCCCAGGCTTCTTTATCCAGCGTCACCGGGATCGGCGCTAACAGCTCAACCAGACGCTGTGCCAGCGCAGGCGAACCCGGAGCAGGATAATGCGTATCGTACAGCGCCTGCGGGAAGCCACCAAAGTCATGAATCGTGGGCGGCGTCTCCATCGCGGTCACTCCTGTTCCACGGGTAAACCAGTGAGCCGAAACCACCACAATCGCTTGCGGGCGTGGCAATGTCATCCCCAACTTCTGCCAGCTGCGGGTATACAAATTATCTTCCAGCACGTTCATCGGACTACCGTGACCTAAAAACAATGCTGGCATACGTGTTGAAGACATGATGATATCCTTAACTAAAGGTGTCATTTTGATATCCTCACAATACGCTTGTTCGGCGGAGTAAGAACCCGGATAACAATGATGATGATCATCAGTTATTTTGACGATCTGCCTGAAGGTGAAGATTTATAAGGAGTTGTCGATGTCAGTACCTCTCATTCTGACCATACTGGCGGGGGCA
Organism: Escherichia sp. AM3; assembly: GCF_032029835.1. Lineage (NCBI taxonomy): Bacteria > Pseudomonadati > Pseudomonadota > Gammaproteobacteria > Enterobacterales > Enterobacteriaceae > Escherichia > Escherichia sp. AM3. The sequence continues at coordinate 10,534 of NZ_JAVUPQ010000079.1, forward strand.
GCCACGTTTATTGGCGCGTTTCTCGGCGTTCTCGGGCAAAAACCCTCGAACCGCTTACTGGCGTTTTCGCTAGGTTTTGCGGCGGGGATCATGTTGCTCATCTCATTAATGGAAATGCTTCCTGCCGCACTAGCAGCTGAAGGAATGTCGCCTGTGTTGGGTTATGGAATGTTTATCTTCGGTCTGCTTGGCTATTTTGGCCTGGACCGCATGTTGCCACATGCTCATCCGCAGGATTTAATGCAAAAATCGGTGCAGCCGTTGCCAAAATCGATCAAGCGCACAGCCATTCTGCTCACTCTCGGCATCAGTCTGCATAACTTCCCGGAAGGGATTGCCACCTTTGTCACGGCGAGCAGCAACCTGGAGCTGGGATTTGGCATCGCACTGGCCGTCGCGTTGCACAATATTCCTGAAGGTCTGGCGGTTGCAGGCCCGGTTTATGCAGCAACGGGTTCTAAACGCACGGCAATTCTGTGGGCGGGGATTTCTGGATTGGCAGAAATTCTTGGTGGTGTGCTGGCGTGGTTAATCCTCGGTAGCATGATTTCCCCGGTGGTCATGGCGGCAATCATGGCGGCGGTTGCAGGAATTATGGTGGCGCTCTCGGTTGATGAATTAATGCCGCTCGCCAAAGAGATTGACCCTAATAATAACCCCAGCTATGGCGTACTATGTGGAATGTCAGTGATGGGATTCAGTTTAGTGCTGCTACAAACGGCGGGAATTGGTTAAAAACAACATCAGAAGTTGTCCAGCACATGGACAACTTCTGCCAGCTTCACGAAAGCCTTATTCTACCTTTTCGGCTGTCTCTTCTCTCGTACTGTTTAAGTATTTGTTCCGCGCTTCAAGCAGTGCGTCTCTGTCCTGGCGAAACGCCCGACAATAACGTTTCAAATGCAGGAAATAACCCACCACAACCAGAGCAATCAATACAATCCAGTACCAGGCGATAAACATCCTTTTACCCTTAATATTTAACAATACTAAACATTTAGCGCATAAATTTCACATATCCTTTTTCGGATATATTCATATGGTCGCATAATAACGGAACAATTATATGATTTTGATCATAATGAAAAAGAATGCCTGATATTAATGAAATTTTCTCATAGAAAGAGAAGCGGAATTAACATCTTGCATAGCAGGGAAAAATAAAAACCGAAGCCTGCTACAACTTCGGTTTCTTGATTAAGGCAGTAAATTAAGCAGCGGTTTTCAGCTGGCTTTACGCTCATGTGCCTGACGGTATGCCACCAAGTCTTCAATAGTCACGAGCGCCATGTTGTGTTTATTGGCAAACTCAATGCACTCTGGTGCACGCGCCATCGTGCCATCGTCATTAGTCAGCTCACACAGCACACCAGCCGGTTTAAAGCCTGCCAGCGTCATCAAATCAATAGTCGCTTCAGTATGACCGCCACGCGTCAGTACACCACCTGCCTGCGCGCGAAGTGGGAAAACGTGGCCCGGGCGATTCAGATCAGAAGGTTTTGCGCCATCGGCAATCGCTGCGCGAACGGTCGTAATACGATCAGCGGCAGAAACACCGGTAGTCACACCTTCAGCCGCTTCAATGGTCACGGTAAAACCGGTGCCATAGGCGCTGGTGTTATTTTCTACCATCATTGGCAGATCAAGTTGTTTACGGCGATCTTCAGTGATGCACAGGCAAACAATACCGCTACCGTGGCGAATGGTCAGCGCCATCTGCTCAACGGTCATGGTTTCTGCCGGGAAGATCATATCGCCTTCGTTTTCACGGTCTTCATCATCAAGCACCATTACACCGCGTCCTTCACGCAGCGCAGCCAGTGCATTTTCAACACGTTCGAAAGGCGTACCAAAAGAGGAAAGTAGCGTCTGATTCATGGTAAAAAAACCTCACTAAAATTATGGTTACCAGAATCAGGGCAGTCTTAGGAGTGGCGGCATATAGCCAAAATAACGTGAGCGGGTCCATGCCCGACAGAATCGTTACTCTCTCCCATCCGGACTCTAACCGTCGGCCCCGGAATTACACCGGATCTGCTGTCCTTTGAGTTCGCACTCAAAGCGCTCGCGGGCTTTCAACCAAGTTGATTTACCGCCGGTGGGGAATTTCGCCCCGCCCTGAGAATAAGCGGATTCACTATAACGCTAATGATTAGCGGCAGCAACGCATAGCTTCACATAATTCTGGTTTATGACTTACCCTTATCGCACTACAATGGCACTCAACACCTATCAGTACAGGGAAACTACAATGATTGACCCGAAAAAAATTGAGCAAATCGCTCGCCAGGTTCACGAATCAATGCCTAAAGGAATCAGGGAGTTCGGGGAAGATGTGGAGAAAAAAATCCGCCAAACCCTACAAGCGCAGCTGACGCGCCTCGACCTTGTAAGCCGTGAAGAGTTCGACGTCCAAACGCAAGTCCTGTTACGGACTCGTGAGAAACTGGCGCTGCTTGAACAAAGAATCAGCGAACTGGAAAATCGCAGTACTGAGATCAAAAAGCAGCCAGATCCAGAGACTCTCCCCCCAACGCTGTAAACATTTGTCTTTAATGCACTGTAAATTATGAATTAATCCTCTAATTTACAGTGTTTTCTATTACATTATCGCTTAATCCCATTCAGAGTATCATCACAAAAATGAATGATTGCAATTGAAAATATAATTGTTATGTATTCTTTAAGTTTTACTTAATCTATATTTAGATAAACTAATTTTATAAAAATCACAAAACAAAATATAATATTTTAATGATTGGTAGTCCTTAAATAACAGTTACTAATCATTCTCTTTTTTACTTATCTTTATATAAAGGAATATTATGTCTGCTTTTAAAAAGTCACTTCTTGTTGCTGGTGTAGCAATGATTCTTTCCAATAACGTGTTTGCTGATGAAGGTCACGGTATTGTTAAATTTAAAGGTGAAGTTATCTCTGCTCCATGTTCTATTAAACCAGGTGACGAAGATTTAACTGTAAATCTGGGTGAAGTAGCAGATACCGTACTGAAAAGCGATCAGAAATCTTTGGCGGAACCTTTCACTATTCACCTGCAGGACTGCATGCTGAGTCAGGGTGGAACTACTTATTCAAAAGCGAAGGTTACTTTCACTACAGCAAATACCATGACGGGTCAGTCTGATCTTCTGAAAAATACCAAAGAAACTGAAATCGGCGGCGCCACTGGCGTTGGCGTACGTATTCTGGACAGCCAGAGCGGCGAAGTAACTTTAGGTACTCCGGTAGTAATTACGTTCAACAATACCAACAGCTATCAGGAACTGAATTTCAAAGCTCGTATGGAATCCCCAAGCAAAGATGCCACCCCGGGCAACGTTTACGCTCAGGCTGACTACAAGATTGCTTACGAGTAATCGCATTTGGCCGGGTTCACCCGGCCACATCATTAACGGATTAATGATAAGTGGATCAGATGTATAAAAAATTAAAATTAACCACAATAAGCGAATTGATTAAAAATATTTATTGTTCATTATCCGTTATCATCATTGGTTGTGCGTCAGCTTATGCCGTTGAATTCAACAAAGATTTAATCGAAGCCGAAGATCGTGAAAACGTTAACCTTTCCCAATTTGAAACTGATGGCCAATTACCCGTCGGCAAATATTCACTAAGCACTCTGATTAATAATAAGAGGACGCCAATCCATCTGGACCTGCAATGGGTATTAATTGATAACCAAACTGCAGTTTGTCTGACTCCAGAGCAATTAACATTATTAGGCTTTACTGATGAGATTATTGAAGAGGCTCAGCAAAACCTGATCGATGGTTGTTACCCTATCGAAAAAGAAAAACAAATTACAACTTATCTCGATAAAGGGAAAATGCAATTATCCATATCTGCACCTCAGGCATGGTTAAAATACAAAGATGCAAACTGGACGCCTCCTGAACTTTGGGATCATGGTATTGCTGGGGCATTTCTTGACTACAATTTATATGCCTCTCATTATGCACCACATCAGGGCGATAATTCACAAAATATAAGTTCCTATGGGCAGGCTAGGGTTAATCTTGGGGCCTGGCGCCTGCGTACTGATTACCAGTACGATCAGTCATTTAACAATGGCAAAAGCCAGGCGAACAACCTGGATTTTCCGCGTATTTATTTGTTTCGCCCAATCCCAGCAATTAATGCAAAACTAACTATAGGTCAATACGATACCGAATCGTCTATTTTCGACTCTTTCCATTTTTCTGGCATTTCGTTGAAAAGTGATGAAAACATGTTACCGCCAGATCTACGTGGTTACGCACCGCAAATCACGGGGGTCGCACAAACGAATGCAAAGGTCACTGTCTCACAGAACAACCGTATTATTTATCAAGAAAACGTTCCTCCAGGCCCATTTTCTATTACCAATTTATTCAATACATTACAGGGGCAACTGGACGTCAAGGTTGAAGAAGAGGACGGGCGCGTCACGCAATGGCAAGTTGCATCTAATAGCATTCCTTATCTGACGCGTAAAGGGCAGATTCGCTACACTACTGCAATGGGGAAACCGACCAGCGTTGGCGGCGATTCCTTACAACAGCCCTTCTTCTGGACCGGTGAATTCTCATGGGGTTGGCTGAACAACGTATCCCTGTATGGTGGTTCAGTATTAACAAACCGTGATTATCAATCCCTGGCTACCGGAGTTGGTTTTAACCTTAACTCGTTGGGCTCATTATCCTTTGATGTCACGCGATCTGATGCTCAGTTACATAATCAGAATAAAGAAACGGGTTATAGCTACCGTGCTAACTATTCAAAACGTTTTGAATCTACCGGTAGCCAGCTCACTTTCGCTGGCTACCGTTTCTCTGATAAAAACTTTGTGTCGATGAATGAATATATCAATGACACTAACCATTACACGAATTATCAGAATGAAAAAGAGAGTTATATTGTCACGTTTAACCAGTATCTTGAATCATTGAGATTAAATACATACGTAAGTCTGGCTCGTAATACTTACTGGGACGCCAGCAGTAATGTGAATTATTCATTATCACTTAGCCGCGATTTTGATATCGGCCCATTAAAAAACGTATCCACCTCACTAACATTTAGCCGAATAAACTGGGAAGATGACAACCAGGATCAACTGTACCTAAATATTTCAATTCCCTGGGGAACCAGTAGAACATTGAGCTATGGTATGCAACGAAATCAGGATAACAACATTTCGCATACTGCTTCGTGGTATGACTCTTCCGATCGAAATAATTCCTGGAGCGTTTCTGCTTCAGGCGACAATGACGAATTTAAAGATATGGAGGCGTCACTGCGCGCCAGTTATCAGCATAATACCGAGAACGGTCGTCTCTATCTCTCCGGTACATCACAGCGGGACAGCTACTATTCTCTGAATGCCAGTTGGAACGGTTCATTCACTGCAACTCGCCACGGCGCCGCTTTCCATGACTATAGTGGTAGTGCTGACTCGCGTTTTATGATCGACGCAGACGGCGCTGAAGATATTCAGTTGAATAATAAACGCGCGGTAACTAATCGTTATGGCATCGGAGTTATTCCATCAGTCAGCAGTTACATAACAACATCATTAAGCGTTGACACCCGAAATCTGCCAGAAAATGTGGATATCGAAAACTCGGTTATCACCACCACCTTAACCGAGGGTGCTATTGGCTACGCCAAACTTGATACCCGCAAAGGCTACCAAATCATGGGGATTATTCGCCTAGCAGATGGTAGTCACCCACCACTGGGGATTAGCGTAAAAGATGAAACCAGCCACAAAGAATTAGGACTTGTTGCTGATGGCGGCTTTGTATACCTCAACGGCATTCAAGATGACAGCAAAATTACTTTACACTGGGGTGACAAATCTTGTTTTATTCAACCCCCCCCAATAGCAGCAACTTAACCACCGGAACGGTTATTTTACCGTGTATTAGCTAAAATTAATTCAGGATGAAACTAATGCGCTACTTAAATACAAAGAATATCATTGCAGCAGGAGTATTACTCTCCTGCATGAACAGCATTGCCTGGGGTGCCATCATCCCGGATCGTACCCGTATAATAATGAATGAGTCAGATAAAGGCGAAGCATTAAAACTTACTAATCAAAGTAAAAAACTGCCCTATCTGGCCCAAACATGGATAGAAGATACGAAAGGCAATAAATCTCGTGACTTCATTGTTACGGTTCCTCCTATGGTGCGTTTAAATCCCAATGAGCAAATTCAGATTAGAATGATAACTCAGGAAAAAATTGCTCAACTTCCTAAGGACAGAGAAACTCTGTTCTATTTTAACGTGCGAGAAATACCGCCAAAAACAGATAAAAAAAATGTGATGCAAGTGACTATGCAGCACGCTGGTGATGCTGCCAACTTACTGATTTAGTGTATGATGGTGTTTTTGAGGTGCTCCAGTGGCTTCTGTTTCTATCAG
>NZ_JAVUPQ010000080.1:0-16275 GCF_032029835.1 Escherichia sp. AM3
GTGGAGCTGCATGACAAAGTCATCGGGCATTATCTGAACATAAAACACTATCAATAAGTTGGAGTCATTACCCTCTTCGCCTTAACGCAAAATCTCACACTGATGATCCTGAATTTCCTCGGCTGAAGCACGGTTAAGCGTCAGTAGATTTCGTTGTGTCGCCAGCAATACAAATGAGTTATCACTCTGCCGTACCATCGCCAGCCCGTAGCTTCCCATATGTTCCCGCGCCTCAGGTACTTCTTCTGCCAGCATTATAAATGGGCTGCGTAGTACCAGTTCGCTTTCCGTTACCCGACGCGCCAGGTATTCATGCCCGCGCAAACCACCTGGCAGTGGCAACCAGCGGCTGCTGATGTTCGCCAGATTGTTATCCAGTTGTTCGCGCACATCAGGACGAATACAAGAGATATGAATATGAAAATGGTTTTGCGTACGCCCGGTGCGGGAGTTGATCGCCAAAGAAACCGCGCGATCGGGAACCGGCTGGCCGTATTTTTTGCTCATAAAATCACGCGCCTGCCAGGCCAACCAAAAGAAGTTCGGCGTTGAAGGATCGGTCAACAAAGGACTTTCAGTACCGTTAATACGATACGTTGGCATCAACAGATATTGCAGTGGACCATTAAGATCTTTTAAAACCACGTATCCGGCATTGGGTTTGACTTCCGCACATGGCGAAGGATTTTGATTTTGCTGCTGATTGGGCAAACATTCCTCAAGGACAATCTTACGTAATGTATCCGACTCTTCACCGGTTAATTTCCAGTAACCAATACCGGCAGCCACAACGGCGATAACTATCATCACCAAAAAAAGAAGACCCGCTTTTTTCATCTTTTTTTCCCTGTACCTCAAAGAGATGCAAGGGTAACGCAAAATCGTGACAAATAAAAAACCCGGTCGCGAGAAACCACCGGGTTTGATAATTATCCTGGGGAAATCAGCGTTTGCTGATCTGATCGAACGTACCGCCGTTAGCAAAATGCTCTTTTTGCGCTTTCGTCCAGCCGCCGAACTCTTCATCAATGGTGAATAACTTCAGCTTTGGAAACGCATTTTCGTACTTTTTCGCCACCTCAGCGTCGCGCGGACGGTAGTAGTTTTTCGCGGCAATTTCCTGACCTTCTGGCGAGTAGAGATATTTCAGGTAGGCTTCCGCCACCTCTTTAGTACCTTTTTTCTCGACCACTTTATCGACCACCGACACGGTTGGTTCCGCGAGGATAGACTCACTCGGCGTGACGATTTCGAATTTATCTTTCCCCAGTTCATTCGCTGCCAACAGAGCTTCGTTTTCCCAGGCAATCAGTACATCGCCAATTCCGCGCTCGACAAAAGTGTTAGTGGAGCCGCGCGCGCCAGAATCCAGAACTTCGACGTTTTTATACAGTGCCCGAACAAAATCCTGTGCTTTTGCCTGATCGTTGTTGTTGTGATGCAGCGCGTAGCCCCAGGCTGCCAAGTAATTCCAGCGCGCGCCACCAGAGCTTTTCGGATTAGGCGTGATCACCGAAACACCCGGTTTAATCAGATCGTTCCAGTCATGGATCTGCTTCGGATTTCCCTTACGTACCAGGAAAACAATGGTGGAAGTGTACGGTGCGGAGTTATCCGGCAGACGTTTGATCCACTCTTTATCAATCCGCCCGCGTTCCGCAATTGCGTCCACGTCATAGGCCAGAGCCAGCGTGACAACATCAGCTTCAATACCGTTGATCACCGACGTCGCTTGTTTACCTGAGCCACCGTGTGACTGACGAATCACCACGTTATCACCAGTTTGCTGTTTCCAGTGGGCGCTGAATGCCTTGTTGTACTGTTCGTACAATTCGCGCGTTGGATCATATGAAACGTTAAGAAGCTGAATATCCTTTGCCATAACGCTGGTTGCCGCCAGCAAAAATGTTAACCCTACGCCCCACTTGTTCATCGCCCGACTCTCTTATGTTGTGTTGTGATGAGCAAAGCGTGCCAGAAGGTTAACCAAACATTAAAGAATAAAAAAAGATTGGCTATAACTTGCGGGTATATGTTGGGGGATTAAAAAGGCGGAAGAAATCCGCCTCATATTACTGACAAAGTGCGCTTTGTCCATGCCGGATGCGGCGCGAACGCCTTATCCGGCCTACAAAAGTTTGCAAATTCAATAAATTGCAGAATTCATGTAGGCCTGATAAGCGAAGCGCATCAGGCATTTTTGCTTCTGTCATCGGTTTCAGGCTAAAGGAATCTGCCTTTTTCCGAAATCATTAATACAGTTTTTTCGCGCAGTCCAGCCAGTCGCCTTTGAACGGACGCTTCATGTTTTCGATAGCGTCGATGATGTCGTGGTGAACCAACTGTTCGTTCTGGATACCTACGCAACGACCGCCGTAACCTGCCAGCAGCAGATCGATAGCGTAAGCGCCCATACGGGAAGCCAGAATACGGTCGTAAGGCACCGGAGAACCACCGCGCTGGATGTGGCCCAGCACAGTTGCGCGGGTTTCACGACCGGTTTCTTTCTCGATGAAATGCGCCAGTTCGTCAACATCACACATATGTTCGGTAATCGCCACGATCGCGTGTTTTTTACCTTTCGCGATACCCGCTTTGATTTCGTTTACCAGGTCTTCACGGCTGAATTCAACTTCCGGAACCACAACGAATTCACAGCCACCGGCAATGGCCGCAGCCAACGTCAGATCGCCACAATAACGGCCCATCACTTCCACCACGGAAATACGCTGGTGAGAAGAAGAGGTGTCACGCAGACGGTCGATCGCTTCTACAACGGTGCTCAGCGCAGTGAAGAAACCGATAGTGTAGTCAGTGCCTTTGATGTCGTTGTCGATAGTGCCCGGCAGACCGATGCACGGGAAGCCCATTTCGGTCAGACGCATTGCACCCATGTAGGAACCGTCACCGCCGATAACCACCAGCGCGTCGATACCACGTTTTTTCAGGTTTTCGATAGCCACGGCGCGGATGTTCTCGTCGCGGAATTCCGGGAAACGCGCAGAACCGAGGAACGTACCGCCACGGTTGATCATGTCAGACACGCTGTAACGGTCTAGCTGTACCATACGGTCTTCATACAGACCCAGATAGCCGTCATAAATGCCCATTACTTCCAGACCTTCTGTCAGCGCAGAACGAACAACCCCGCGAATTGCGGCGTTCATGCCTGGCGCATCACCGCCGCTTGTCAACACACCGATTTTCTTAATCATGACTACCTCTGAACTTTGGAATGCAAAATAAAATCTGTTGCCGGAAGTCTTCTTGCACATCGAAGTGATCCAACGAATGTGCAAATAGTATAACAATCACTTCCTGCTGAATTGATTCAGGTCAGGCCAAATGGCGGTATTTTATACACAAAATGCGGGTCTGGCTCTCTTTTATACTGATTATGAAAGCATAGACCGTTTACCCTCCCTGGGTACGACGGAACAGGGGTCCTGATGGATAATTACATCCGATCCCGGAAAACGCCGTAAAATAGCCTGCTCTACCTGATCCGCCACCATATGTGCCTGAACCAAAGGCAGAGAGTCTTCCATTTCCAAATGAATCTGAATAAAGCGGGTCGGCCCTGACTGCCGCGTGCGAAGATCGTGAGCGCCGCTAACACCCGGCCAGGAAGTCACGATATCAATAATTTCTTGCCGTTCCTCATCAGGCAATGCGCGATCCAGTAATGACTGTACCGCCTCATATCCCATGCGTAACGCGCTATATAAAATATAGATGCCGATTCCCAATGCAAACAGAGCATCGGCGCGATGCCAGCCGTACCAGGACAACCCCAGCGCCAGCAGAATTGCGCCGTTCATCATAACATCAGACTGGTAATGTAGCATATCAGCCCGCACCGCCTGGCTTTGCGTCCGCCGCACCACCCAACGCTGAAACGAGACAAGGATAATCGTACAAATTAGCGCCACAATTGTCACGATAACCCCGACGCCTGGATCTGTCATCGGTGTTGGAGATATCAGATGTTGAATACCCGTCAAAAACAGGAATAGTGCCGAACCGGAGATAAACATACTTTGCGCCAGCGCCGCGAGGGACTCTGCTTTACCGTGACCAAACGAGTGATTATCGTCGGCAGGTTGCAGGGAATATCGCACCACCAGTAAATTCGTCAACGACGCGCCGATATCCACCAGCGAATCCACCAGCGCGGCGAGAATACTCACCGACCCGGTATACCACCATGCAAAAATTTTAATCAGCAATAGCAACGAAGCCATCGCCGTCGCAGCAATCGCCGCCCGACTGACCAGCCGTCCATAAGATTGATTCATAAATACTCCCGCTATCAACTGACGCTAGTATAACGGAAGCAAATCATCTGCAATGCATTAAGCAGCAGGCAAATTGAGGATAAAAAAAAACCCCACATCATGTGGGGGAAGACAGGGATGGTGTCTATGGCAAGGAAAACAGGGTTTACTACTGGGAACGTGAGTTGCTACTACTCAATAGCTTCAACGATGAACTTTTTTGCCATTGCGTCACGTCGCGCAACTGCTCCATTCGTTGTTGATGTTTCTCGTTTAAAACCGCTTGCTGCTCCGGCGTTAACAGGCGATACATTTGGTTGCGGACTTTTGCCATCTCAACCTGACGAGCAATTTGCTCATTCGCCATTTTTTCTGCCTGTGCGCGCACAGCGTTTTCATCAAAATTTTCTGCGGTGACAAGGCGATGCATTGTCTCCAGTTCGCTAACATTAACAGGAGGCTGTTCGTGCCGGGCCTGTTGCATAAGATCTCGCATCTGCTGACGCTGATGTTCGGTTAAACTTATGCCGTCGAACATATGGCTCTGCGTACTGCGCTGCGTAAGTTCTTCACCCGGATGCCAGTTATCGCCTGAACCGACTTCAGCAGCGTGGCTTAATGAACTGACTGCCAGCGTTGAGGCCATGACGGCAGCGGTAACTATGCGCATCATTTGCTCCCAAAATCTTTCTGTCGCGATTCAACGATAGAGAGTTTACGATTCAGGCTGCAAACATGCGTCAGGGGGTGTAAAACAACGTAAAGTCATGGATTAGCGACGTCTGATGACGTAATTTCTGCCTCGGAGGTATTTAAACAATGAATAAAATCCTGTTAGTTGATGATGACCGAGAGCTGACTTCCCTATTAAAGGAGCTGCTCGAGATGGAAGGCTTCAACGTGATTGTTGCCCACGATGGGGAACAGGCGCTTGATCTTCTGGACGACAGCATTGATTTACTTTTGCTTGACGTAATGATGCCGAAGAAAAATGGTATCGACACATTAAAAGCACTTCGCCAGACACACCAGACGCCTGTCATTATGTTGACGGCGCGCGGCAGTGAACTTGATCGCGTTCTCGGCCTTGAGCTGGGCGCAGATGACTATCTCCCGAAACCGTTTAATGATCGTGAGCTGGTGGCACGTATTCGCGCGATCCTGCGCCGTTCGCACTGGAGCGAGCAACAGCAAAACAACGACAACGGTTCACCGACACTGGAAGTTGATGCCTTAGTGCTGAATCCAGGCCGTCAGGAAGCCAGCTTCGACGGGCAAACGCTGGAGTTAACCGGTACTGAGTTTACCCTGCTCTATTTGCTGGCACAGCATCTGGGTCAGGTGGTTTCCCGTGAACATTTAAGCCAGGAAGTGCTGGGCAAACGCCTGACGCCTTTCGACCGCGCTATCGATATGCACATTTCCAACCTGCGTCGTAAACTGCCGGATCGTAAAGATGGTCACCCGTGGTTTAAAACCTTGCGTGGTCGCGGCTACCTGATGGTTTCTGCTTCATGATAGGCAGCTTAACCGCGCGCATCTTCGCCATCTTCTGGCTGACGCTGGCGCTGGTGTTGATGTTGGTTTTGATGTTACCCAAGCTCGATTCACGCCAGATGACCGAGCTTCTGGATAGCGAACAGCGTCAGGGGCTGATGATTGAGCAGCATGTTGAAGCGGAGCTGGCGAACGATCCGCCCAACGATTTAATGTGGTGGCGGCGTCTGTTCCGGGCGATTGATAAGTGGGCACCGCCAGGACAGCGTTTGTTATTGGTGACCACCGAAGGCCGCGTGATCGGCGCTGAACGCAGCGAAATGCAGATCATTCGTAACTTTATTGGTCAGGCCGATAACGCCGATCATCCGCAGAAGAAAAAGTATGGCCGCGTGGAACTGGTCGGTCCGTTCTCCGTACGTGATGGCGAAGATAATTACCAACTTTATCTGATTCGTCCGGCCAGCAGTTCTCAATCCGATTTCATTAACTTACTGTTTGACCGCCCGCTATTACTGCTGATTGTCACCATGTTGGTCAGTACGCCGCTGCTGTTGTGGTTGGCCTGGAGTCTGGCAAAACCGGCGCGTAAGCTGAAAAACGCTGCCGATGAAGTTGCCCAGGGAAACTTACGCCAGCACCCGGAACTGGAAGCGGGGCCACAGGAATTCCTTGCCGCAGGTGCCAGTTTTAACCAGATGGTCACCGCGCTGGAACGCATGATGACCTCTCAGCAGCGTCTGCTTTCTGATATCTCTCACGAGCTGCGCACCCCGCTGACGCGTCTGCAACTGGGTACGGCGTTACTGCGCCGTCGTAGCGGTGAAAGCAAGGAACTGGAGCGTATTGAAACCGAAGCGCAACGTCTGGACAGCATGATCAACGATCTGTTGGTGATGTCCCGTAATCAGCAAAAAAACGCGCTGGTTAGCGAAACCATCAAAGCCAACCAGTTGTGGAGTGAAGTGCTGGATAACGCGGCGTTCGAAGCCGAGCAGATGGGCAAGTCGTTGACGGTTAACTTCCCGCCTGGGCCGTGGCCGCTGTACGGCAATCCGAACGCCCTGGAAAGTGCGCTGGAAAACATTGTTCGTAATGCTCTGCGTTATTCCCATACGAAGATTGAAGTGGGCTTTGCGGTAGATAAAGACGGTATCACCATTACGGTGGACGACGATGGTCCTGGCGTTAGCCCGGAAGATCGCGAACAGATTTTCCGTCCGTTCTATCGGACCGATGAAGCACGCGATCGTGAATCTGGCGGTACAGGATTGGGGCTGGCGATTGTTGAAACCGCCATTCAGCAGCATCGTGGCTGGGTGAAGGCAGAAGACAGCCCGCTGGGCGGTTTACGGCTGGTGATTTGGTTGCCGCTGTATAAGCGGAGTTAAACTCCGCATTTGTAGGCAGGATAAGGCGTTTACGCCGCATCCGGCATTTGAGCAGGATGCCTGATGCGACGCTGATAGCGTCTTATCAGGCCTACACTCCGGGGGTTATTTTCCCCACAACCGGCGGGAAAAATCTTCGATCTTGCCGCTCAGTCGGCGCTTTTGCATCGTCCGCGTCCAGCTTTTCGATAACCCGGCGGCGGAGAGTAAACGGTGATATTGATCGTCATCAAACGGCATATGCCATGCGATGGCGGCAGCCTCCTGCACGGTCACATCGCTGACACGGGAAACCAACTCCAGAGGCGCGTCCGCAGACACTTTCCCTGGCGCTATCACGCTATACAACCACCCCACTTTACCCGTGTTTTGCATCAACTGCGCTATATCGCTGATATCAAAATGGTAATTGAGTTTATAGCAAGGCGAGCGCGGCTGGCTGACCTGAATTAATGCCTCTCCCCAGCGGAAAATATCGCCCATATAAACATTACTTTCCGTGAGACCGTCGGTTGAGAGATTTTCGCCAAACGCAGGCGCAACAAACAACTCCGCCTGTTCCGGAAATTCCCGCGCCCAGTAGAGATAGTGCTCACGAGGATAATGACACAGCGCTCTGTCTGGCCCGCCGTGAACCTTTTTCTCCGCCTGCTCGTCACCTTCCAGCCCCAGCTCCGTCAGCATCAACTCACCATCAACCTGGATTTTGGCAATTGCGCTGGGTTTGCCTTCGGGATAAGCCTGAATCTTGCCTGTGTATACATCAACCGGATATCGCATCTGTTCCCTCTCCACGAGAAATTTCCCCATTAGACCATATTTATTTTATGTCAGGCGTGCTGTTTTCGCGGTAAGTATCCAGGCAGGAACTCAATAGCAAACCGGACGAACGTTAGTTCATCCGGCTGTGGGGATTAAGGAAGCAGGTTTATTTCACCGTACCTAAAATTTCGATTTTCGCTGCTCTGGCTTTGACTTTACGTGACCAGATAGAGGTAAGAATTGGCACCAGAATCGAAGTCACAATGACCGCCGTCGCTACCAGCGAAGTTGCTGCCGGAGCCATCGGTTTAAACGCAGGCACCATTTCTGCAATCAGCACAGGTGTCGCTACCGCGGCCCCTGCGGAACTGGAAGCGGCAATTCCGGCAGTGCCATCGCCACCGCCAATCAATTTATCGGCGATAATCAACGGAATACCGGTCACGATAATTACTGCCACACCCAACAGGATCCCCAGCAAACCAGTCTGGGCAATCACAGTCAAATCAATGGTATTGCCCAGCGCGAAGGCAAAGAATGGAATCAGCGTTTGCACCGCTTTGCTGAAAAATTCTCGTAATTCAGGGTCAAGGTTCCCCAGGGCAAAGCCCACCAGGAACGGTAATACTGCGCCGACGAAAACATGCGGTTCAAACGAGGCAATCCCTGCAGTGCCCAGAATAATCATCGTCATGAGCGGCCCGGACTCCAACGACATCAACACAAATGCCCCAGCTTCTTCTTTTGTGCCGTACTGCTGCATGATGGAAGCGTAAAGTCCGCCATTGGTCATATCCATCGCCGCCACCAGCGCCAGCGTTGAAAGTCCGGCAAAGAATCCAACTTCAACACCATGTTCCGGAATAATGCGCGAGGCAATTGCCGCAACCACCCACGCGACGGCAATTTTTGTTACCACCAGCGTACCGGATTTACGCAATACCGTTCCCGTCGCGCTTAATTTTATTGACGCCCCCATGCAAAAAAACCACACCGCCAGAATGGGCACCGTACCGGTAATCAT
This sequence comes from Escherichia sp. AM3, assembly GCF_032029835.1. Classification (NCBI taxonomy): domain Bacteria; kingdom Pseudomonadati; phylum Pseudomonadota; class Gammaproteobacteria; order Enterobacterales; family Enterobacteriaceae; genus Escherichia; species Escherichia sp. AM3. Next base: position 8,952 of record NZ_JAVUPQ010000080.1, read on the forward strand.
CCCGTTGGTGAATGATCCAAAATATTTCCCCGCCCCCGGCGAGAAGGTGTGGCACAGTGCGCCAAGGAATAGCGGGACGAGCATCATCCCCCCCGGGATTTTCTCAATCGAGCGTTTTATCTGCATTTCCATCACCTGTCGGCATATTTTTAAGGGCTGATGCGTCATTCCTCAATGGAGCATCAGTGTTGATGGAAACGAAGATAGACATTCATTTAATCAATAAAAGTGATCAAAACCACATCAATTGAAACGCTGTTTTATTTTTATCGGATCATTGTTTTTATTTTGAAATTGATCACAAAAAAACCACCGCCGTTGGCGATGGTTCATTTTTTAAGCTGATATGCGGCCTATACGCCTCATTGCAGCAGGCGGCAAATGATTATTTTTTCGCCGCAAAACGTGCCGCTGCTTCGTCCCAGTTCACCACGTTCCAGAACTCTTTAATGTAGTCCGGACGGCGGTTCTGGAATTTCAGGTAGTAAGCATGTTCCCACACATCCAGGCCCATAATCGGGAAGCCGGAAGCGCCAGAAATAGCTTCACCCATCAGCGGAGAATCCTGGTTAGCAGTAGAAACCACCGCCAGTTTATCGCCTTTCAGCACCAGCCATGCCCAGCCGGAACCAAAGCGGGAAGCTGCCGCTTTTTCAAATTCTGCTTTGAAGTTATCAACGGAGCCGAAGTCACGTTCGATAGCCGCTTTCAGGTCACCCTGCAGGGTGGTGCCTTTTTTCAGACCTTTCCAGAACAGGCTGTGGTTAGCGTGACCGCCAGCGTTGTTGCGCAGTACGGTTTTCTTGTCTGCTGGCAGCTGGTCCAGTTTGGTGATCAGCTCTTCAACCGGCAGGTTGGCAAATTCTGGCAGGCTTTCCAGCGCCGCGTTGGCGTTGTTTACGTAGGTCTGATGGTGTTTGGTGTGGTGGATTTCCATGGTCTGCTTATCGAAGTGCGGTTCCAGGGCATCGTAAGCATACGGCAGGGATGGCAGGGTATAGCTCATATTCATCTCCAGTATTGTCGGGCGGCCGATTGTTAATGCCGCGTAAGCAGTTGGTTCATTATAGTTAATTAAATGATATTGAAAATGATTATCAATGCCGTACTTTTCGTAAGGGTATGGTTTTGCAGGAAAATGCCCGAGATGTGAAGCAAATCACCCACTTAATGCCGTGATTGCCAGTAAATCGACAACGGCGGCAACAGGCGAAAGGTTAATCGACAGCACGATTTTTACACTCATCTCGTCGGAGATGTGACGCGACGAAAAATGATGAGGATAAGAAGATGAGTAACGCGATTACGATGGGGATATTTTGGCATTTGATCGGCGCGGCCAGTGCAGCCTGTTTTTACGCTCCGTTCAAAAAAGTAAAAAAATGGTCATGGGAAACCATGTGGTCAGTCGGTGGGATTGTTTCGTGGATTATTCTGCCGTGGGCCATCAGCGCCCTGTTACTACCGAATTTCTGGGCGTATTACAGCTCGTTTAGTCTCTCTACGCTACTGCCTGTTTTTCTGTTCGGCGCTATGTGGGGGATCGGTAATATCAACTACGGCCTGACCATGCGTTATCTCGGCATGTCGATGGGAATTGGCATCGCCATTGGCATTACGTTGATTGTCGGTACGCTGATGACGCCAATTATCAACGGCAATTTCGATGTGTTGATTAGCACCGAAGGCGGACGCATGACGTTGCTCGGCGTTCTGGTGGCGCTGATTGGCGTAGGGATTGTAACTCGCGCCGGGCAGTTGAAAGAGCGCAAGATGGGCATTAAAGCCGAAGAGTTCAATCTGAAAAAAGGGCTGGTGCTGGCGGTGATGTGCGGCATTTTCTCTGCCGGGATGTCCTTTGCGATGAACGCCGCAAAACCGATGCATGAAGCCGCTGCCGCACTTGGCGTCGATCCACTGTATGTCGCTCTGCCAAGCTATGTTGTCATCATGGGCGGCGGCGCGATCATTAACCTCGGTTTCTGTTTTATTCGTCTGGCAAAAGTGAAGGATTTGTCGCTAAAAGCCGACTTCTCGCTGGCAAAATCGCTGATCATTCACAATGTGTTACTCTCGACACTGGGCGGGTTGATGTGGTATCTGCAATTCTTTTTCTATGCCTGGGGCCACGCCCGCATTCCGGCGCAGTATGACTACATCAGTTGGATGCTGCATATGAGTTTCTATGTATTGTGCGGCGGTATCGTCGGGCTGGTGCTGAAAGAGTGGAACAATGCAGGACGCCGTCCGGTAACGGTGTTGAGCCTCGGTTGTGTGGTGATTATTGTCGCCGCTAACATCGTCGGCATCGGCATGGCGAATTAATCTTTCTGCGAATTGAGATGACGCCACTGGCTGGGCGTCATCCCGGTTTCCCGGGTAAACACCACCGAAAAATAGTTACTATCTTCAAAGCCACATTCGGTCGAAATATCACTGATTAACAGGCGGCTATGCTGGAGAAGATATTGCGCATGACACACTCTGACCTGTCGCAGATATTGATTGATGGTCATTCCAGTCTGCTGGCGAAATTGCTGACGCAAAACGCGCTCACTGCACGATGCCTCATCACAAAATTTATCCAGCGCAAAGGGACTTTTCAGGCTAGCCGCCAGCCGGGTAATCAGCTTATCCAGCAACGTTTCGCTGGATGTTGGCGGCAACGAATCACTGGTGTAACGATGGCGATTCAGCAACATCACCAACTGCCCGAACAGCAACTCAGCCATTTCGTTAGCAAACGGCACATGCTGACTACTTTCATGCTCAAGCTGACCGATAACCTGCCGCGCCTGCGCCATCCCCATGCTACCTAAGCGCCAGTGTGGTTGCCCTGCGCTGGCGTTAAATCCCGGAATCGCCCCCTGCCAGTCAAGATTCAGCTTCAGACGCTCCGGGCAATAAATAATATTCTGCAAAACCAGATCGTTAACGGAAGCGTAGGAGTGTTTATCGTCAGCATGAATGTAAAAGAGATCGCCACGGGTAATGCGATAAGGGCGATCGTTGAGTACATGCAGGCCATTACCGCGCCAGACAATCACCAGCTCACAAAAATCATGTGTATGTTCAGCAAAGACATCTTGCGGATAACGGTCAGCCACAGCGACTGCCTGCTGGTCGCTGGCAAAAAAATCATCTTTGAGAAGTTTTAACTGATGCGCCACCGTGGCTACCTCGGCCAGAGAACGAAGTTGATTATTCGCAATATGGCGTACAAATACGTTGAGAAGATTCGCGTTATTGCAGAAAGCCATCCCGTCCCTGGCGAATATCACGCGGTGACCAGTTAAACTCTCGGCGAAAAAGCGTCGAAAAGTGGTTACTGTCGCTGAATCCACAGCGATAGGCGATGTCAGTAACGCTGGCCTCGCTGTGGCGTAGCAGATGTCGGGCTTTCATCAGTCGCAGGCGGTTCAGGTATCGCTGAGGCGTCAGTCCCGTTTGCTGCTTAAGCTGCCGATGTAGCGTACGCAGTGAAAGAGAAAATTGATCCGCCACGGCATCCCAATTCACCTCATCGGCAAAATGGTCCTCCAGCCAGGCCAGAAGCAAGTTGAGACGTGATGCGCTGTTTTCCAGGTTCTCCTGCAAACTGCTTTTACGCAGCAAGAGCAGTAATTGCATAAACAAGATCTCGCGACTGGCGGTCGAGGGTAAATCATTTTCCCCTTCCTGCTGTTCCATCTGTGCAACCAGCTGTCGCACCTGCTGCAATACGCTGTGGTTAACGCGCCAGTGAGACGGATACTGCCCATCCAGCTCTTGTGGCAGCAACTGATTCAGCCCGGCGAGAAACTGAAATCGATCCGGCGAGCGATACAGCACATTGGTCAGACACAGATTATCGGTATGTTCATACAGATGCCGATCATGATCGCGTACGAAACAGACCGTGCCCCGGTGATGGTATAGGGCTGCCCATTAAACACATGAATACCCGTGCCATGTTCGACAATCACAATTTCATGAAAATCATGATGATGTTCAGGAAAATCCGCCTGCGGGAGCCGGGGTTCTATCGCCACGGACGCGTTACCAGACGGAAAAAAATCCACACTATGTAATACGGTCATACTGGCCTCCTGATGTCGTCAACACGGCGAAATAGTAATCACGAGGTCAGGTTCTTACCTTAAATTTTCGACGGAAAACCACGTAAAAAACGTCGATTTTTCAAGATACAGCGTGAATTTTCAGGAAATGCGGTGAGCATCACATCACCACAATTCAGCAAATTGTGAACATCATCACGTTCATCTTTCCCTGGTTGCCAATGGCCCATTTTCCTGTCAGTAACGAGAAGGTCGCGAATTCAGGCGCTTTTTAGACTGGTCGTAATGAAATTCAGCAGGATCACATTATGACCTTTCGCAATTGTGTCGCCGTCGATCTCGGCGCATCCAGTGGGCGCGTGATGCTGGCGCGTTACGAGCGTGAATGCCGCAGCCTGACGCTGCGCGAAATCCATCGTTTTAACAATGGGCTGCATAGTCAGAACGGCTATGTCACCTGGGATGTGGATAGCCTTGAAAGTGCCATTCGCCTTGGATTAAACAAGGTGTGCGAGGAAGGGATTCGTATCGATAGCATTGGGATTGATACCTGGGGCGTGGACTTTGTGCTGCTCGACCAACAGGGTCAGCGTGTGGGCCTGCCCGTTGCTTATCGCGATAGCCGCACCAATGGCCTAATGGCGCAGGCACAACAACAACTCGGCAAACGCGATATTTATCAACGTAGCGGCATCCAGTTTCTGCCCTTCAATACGCTTTATCAGTTGCGTGCGCTGACGGAGCAACAACCTGAACTTATTCCACACATTGCTCACGCTCTGCTGATGCCGGATTACTTCAGTTATCGCCTGACCGGCAAGATGAACTGGGAATATACCAACGCCACGACCACGCAACTGGTCAATATCAATAGCGACGACTGGGACGAGTCGCTACTGGCGTGGAGCGGGGCCAACAAAGCCTGGTTTGGTCGCCCGACGCATCCGGGTAATGTCATAGGTCACTGGATTTGCCCGCAGGGTAATGAGATTCCAGTGGTCGCCGTTGCCAGCCATGATACCGCCAGCGCGGTTATCGCCTCGCCGTTAAACGGCTCACGTGCTGCTTATCTCTCTTCTGGCACCTGGTCATTGATGGGCTTCGAAAGCCAGACGCCATTTACCAATGACACGGCACTGGCAGCCAACATCACCAATGAAGGCGGGGCGGAAGGTCGCTATCGGGTGCTGAAAAATATTATGGGCTTATGGCTGCTTCAGCGAGTGCTTCAGGAGCAGCAAATCAACGATCTTCCGGCGCTTATCTCCGCGACACAGGCACTTCCGGCTTGCCGCTTCATTATCAATCCCAATGACGATCGCTTTATTAATCCTGAGACGATGTGCAGCGAAATTCAGGCTGCGTGTCGGGAAACGGCGCAACCGATCCCGGAAAGTGATGCTGAACTGGCGCGCTGCATTTTCGACAGTCTGGCGCTGCTGTATGCCGATGTGTTGCATGAGCTGGCGCAGCTGCGCGGTGAAGATTTCTCGCAACTGTATATTGTCGGCGGAGGCTGCCAGAACACGCTGCTCAACCAGCTATGCGCCGATGCCTGCGGTATTCGGGTGATCGCCGGGCCTGTTGAAGCCTCGACGCTCGGCAATATCGGCATCCAGTTAATGACGCTGGATGAACTCAACAATGTGGATGATTTCCGTCAGGTCGTCAGCACCACCGCGAATCTGACCACCTTTACCCCTAATCCTGACAGTGAAATTGCCCACTATGTGGCGCGGATTCACTCTACACGACAGACAAAGGAGCTTTGCGCATGACCACTCAACTGGAACAGGCCTGGGAGCTGGCGAAACAGCGTTTCGCGGCAGTAGGGATTGATGTCGAGGAGGCGCTGCGCCAACTTGATCGTTTACCCGTTTCAATGCACTGCTGGCAGGGCGATGATGTTTCCGGTTTTGAAAACCCGGAAGGTTCGCTGACCGGTGGGATTCAGGCTACTGGTAATTATCCGGGCAAAGCGCGTAATGCCAGTGAGCTACGAGCCGATCTGGAACAAGCTATGCGGCTGATTCCGGGGCCGAAACGGCTTAATTTACATGCCATCTATCTGGAATCAGACACGCCTGTCTCGCGCGATCAGATCAAACCAGAGCACTTCAAAAACTGGGTTGAATGGGCGAAAGCCAATCAGCTCGGTCTGGATTTTAACCCCTCCTGTTTTTCGCATCCGCTAAGCGCCGATGGCTTTACGCTTTCCCATGCCGACGACAGCATTCGCCAGTTCTGGATTGATCACTGCAAAGCTAGCCGTCGCGTTTCGGCCTATTTTGGCGAGCAACTCGGCACACCATCGGTGATGAACATCTGGATCCCGGATGGTATGAAAGATATCACCGTTGACCGTCTCGCCCCGCGTCAGCGTCTGCTGGCAGCACTGGATGAGGTGATCAGCGAGAAGCTAAACCCTGCGCACCATATCGACGCCGTTGAGAGCAAATTGTTTGGCATTGGCGCGGAGAGCTACACGGTTGGCTCCAATGAGTTTTACCTGGGGTATGCCACCAGCCGCCAGACGGCGCTGTGCCTGGACGCCGGGCATTTCCACCCGACTGAAGTGATTTCCGACAAGATTTCCGCCGCCATGCTGTATGTGCCGCAGTTGCTGCTGCACGTCAGCCGTCCGGTTCGCTGGGACAGCGATCACGTAGTTCTGCTGGATGATGAAACCCAGGCAATTGCCAGTGAGATTGTGCGTCACGATCTGTTTGACCGGGTGCATATCGGCCTTGACTTCTTCGATGCCTCTATCAACCGCATTGCCGCGTGGGTCATTGGTACACGCAATATGAAAAAAGCCCTGCTGCGTGCGTTGCTGGAACCTACCGCTGAGCTGCGCAAGCTGGAAGCGGCGGGCGATTACACTGCGCGTCTGGCACTGCTGGAAGAGCAGAAATCGTTGCCGTGGCAGGCGGTCTGGGAAATGTATTGCCAACGTCACGATACGCCAGCAGGTAGCGAATGGCTGGAGAGCGTGCGGGCTTATGAGAAAGAAATTTTGAGTCGCCGCGGGTAAACACTGCCGGATGCGGCGCGAGCGCCTTATCCGGCCTACGGGTCGGCAACAGTTGTAGGCCTGATAAGACGCGACAGCGTCGCATCAGGCATTGATTGCCGGATGCGGCACAAGTGCCTTATCCGGCCTACAGGTCGGCAATAGTTGTAGGCCTGATAAGACGCGACAGCGTCGCATCAGGCATTGATTGCCGGATGCGGCACAAGTGCCTTATCCGGCCTACAGGTCGGCA
>NZ_JAVUPQ010000081.1:0-16071 GCF_032029835.1 Escherichia sp. AM3
GGTGGAGCTGCATGACAAAGTCATCGGGCATTATCTGAACATAAAACACTATCAATAAGTTGGAGTCATTACCTGGCGCTTCTATTAAATAATCATCAGTTGAACTGGAAGGACGCAATTGATTATAACGAGTTATTAGAAAAGCCATTAGCCAGTACATTGGAAAAAATAAAGAAAGAACATCTGCTATTAATGCCTCATGTATGTGATGACACGATTCCATACTTACTAGGCGAAGGTGGTATACTTGAAGAAATAAATGATCTGAAAACGTTACATGATACCAGAATTGCTAGTGGTACAGAAGGTAATGATGAAATTAATAACATCAAAATTAACCTGTCTAATATTCTTATTGATTCCTTAGATGATGCAAAAGTTAATCTCGAAAAGGTCATCGATTCGATGTTGAAGACTTTTTTAAAATTGCCATATATTAATGATGTAAAAATTCTGGAGTGGTGTTTTAATCAAAGTATGCAATATTCTGATGATACTACAAAGATAAAGCATGCCCGCTCCGTGATCGATCATATTGATTTTAACTGCGATCAGTCTAAAATAGCTGAGACATTATTTTTCAACCTCAATAAAGAACCCTATAAAAACAGCCCTGAGTTACAGGAATTGATTTGGGAGAAGTTGGTTGTATATGTCAATGATTTTAATTTAAGTAATCAAGAAAAATCGCGCTTAATACTAAGGCTATTTGATGATGTTAAATTGGTTTTTGATAAAGTGCCTCTCAGTATTTTAGTGAATGATATTTTTTTGAAGGATTTTTTCATGAAGCAACCTGATTTTGCTAAGTGGTACTTCTATCAATTACTTAAGAGTTATGAGGGAGAACAGATGTATCTTAATGAGTTAGGATATGTTTATGGTGATGAAGAAAAAACAAAAGAAATTGTAAATAAACTTCCGGGTTATGTCGTTAAGATTTTTGAAGAAAAGATCGATAATGAATTAAAAATTAGAACAAGAAAGATGGAAACCCTGCGGGATGGGAAAATCAATATATATGATTATATTAATGAAAAACAGTTAGAAAAATTAAATCCACCGCAAGATTTACGTTCTGCAATAGAAAAAATTGGGTGGAAGAATAGACCTATCACTGCATAAAATAATGTGATGCCGGGATAGTTTTGTATTTCCCGGCATCTTTATAGCGATATCAATTATTTACTGAGCGTCGCGACCATCACCGCTTTGATGGTATGCATGCGGTTTTCCGCCTGATCAAATACAATGCTGGCGGCAGATTCGAAGACCTCATCAGTCACTTCCATTCCGCCATGTAGGCCAAACTCTTCCGCCATTTTCTTGCCAAGCGTCGTTTGGTCGTCATGAAACGCGGGCAGGCAGTGGAGGAATTTGACCTCCGGGTTACCGGTCAACTGCATCATCTTGCTGTTCACCTGATAATCACGCAGTAATGCAATGCGTTCTGCCCATTTCTCTTTTGCTTCCCCCATCGACACCCACACATCGGTATAGATAAAGTCAGCACCTTCAACTCCTTTGGCTACATCTTCCGTTAGCGTAATATTCCCGCCATTTTGCTGTGCCAGAGCGCGGCATTCCGTAACCAGCGCAGTTTCCGGCCAGCATGCCTGTGGCGCGACCAGACGCAAATCCAGACCGGTAAGCGCCGCAGCTTCGAGCATCGAATTGCCCATGTTGTTACGTGCGTCACCTGCATAGACCAGCGTCATTTCGTTGAACGCTTTGCCGGGTAAATGCTCCTGCATGGTGAGAAGATCCGCCAGCAGCTGCGTGGGGTGAAACTCATTGGTCAGGCCGTTCCATACCGGCACGCCAGCGTATTCCGCCAGTGTTTCGACAATCTCCTGACCATAGCCGCGATACTGAATACCGTCATACATGCGACCAAGCACGCGGGCAGTGTCTTTAATCGACTCTTTATGACCAATCTGGCTGCCGCTTGGGCCGAGATAAGTAACGCGAGCACCTTGGTCATATGCGGCAACTTCGAAAGAGCATCGGGTACGGGTCGAGTCTTTTTCGAAGATGAGCGCGATGTTTTTACCAGTGAGTTTGGCTTCTTCTTTACCGCTTTTCTTATCGGCTTTCAGCTTCGCGGCTAACTGCAACAGGCTGTTGAGTTCAGCTGGCGTGAAATCGAGTAATTTCAGGAAATGCTTATGATAAAACCCGGACATAGATCCCTCCTGTGGCTATCGCCTCAATGAATTAAAATTCAATTTATATGGATGATTATTCATTTGCAAGTCTAAAGCATAAATCTTTGTCACAAAGGTGGAGGCAATGTCAGTGGTGTGTGACAATAAGAGTATCGGCAGGACATTAAGAGGAATGAGCCATGGCAAACCCGGAACAACTGGAAGAACAGCGTGAAGAAACACGTTTGATTATTGAAGAATTACTGGAAGATGGCAGCGATCCGGACGCGCTGTACACCATCGAACACCATCTTTCCGCAGACGATCTGGAAACCCTGGAAAAAGCAGCAGTTGAAGCGTTTAAACTCGGTTACGAAGTGACCGATCCAGAAGAGCTGGAAGTTGAAGATGGTGACATCGTGATTTGCTGCGACATCCTCAGCGAGTGCGCGTTGAATGCCGATCTGATCGATGCCCAGGTTGAACAACTGATGACGCTGGCGGAGAAATTTGACGTTGAGTACGATGGTTGGGGCACTTACTTTGAAGATCCTAACGGCGAAGACGGCGACGATGAAGATTTTGTCGACGAAGACGATGACGGGGTTCGCCACTAATTAATTGATTAAAATGCCCGATAGCACACACTAGCGGGCATTTTTTTAGAGTTCGCGTAGCATCCGCACTTCACAATCGACATGGCCCGTGCAGCCAAGCGCATAGTCGATATGCTCAAAGCCCAAATGCTCATAAAGCGCAATGGCTTCCTTTAAAAAAGCGGTCGTTTCCAGATAGCAGCGTTTGAAGCCCATCTCTCGTGCCTGCTCCATCGCCATTAAGGCCAGTTTTTTCGCCAGCCCTTTACCGCGAATAGCCGGAAGAAAATACATCTTTTGCAGTTCGCAAATGTCCGATTCACTACCTGCTAATGGCGCAATCCCACCGCCGCCGACCACTTCACCATCGAACTCAACCACCCAATATGCATGGCCAGGCTGACTATACACTTGATACAACTCGTCAAGGTTCGGATCGGCGACGGTGTAGCCTTTATCAGCGGTAAGACCGTATTCGGCGGATACCTGACGAATGACGCGGGCGATAGCAGGATTATCCTGCAACGTCAGGCGACGCATTACAGATGATTGCGGCGCAATGTTATTCATAGTTTAACCCAATAAAAATAAAGTAATTATACATATGTTTAATACCACTCTCTTCTTACGTGCGCAAGCGACTTATAAAGTAATAAAGTTTTTGCCAGCCTATTACTGATAAGAGTATTGTAACGTGGCAGAACATTTTACTGTCTGTATCTATAAATTATATCAATGGATTTTTTAATTCAGGGAATTTTTATGGCTCAAGTTATTAATGAAATGGATGTTCCGTCCCATTCGTTTGTTTTTCATGGTACAGGTGAGAGATATTTTCTTATTTGTGTGGTGAATGTGTTGTTGACGATTATAACGCTAGGTATCTATTTACCATGGGCATTAATGAAATGTAAGCGTTATCTCTATGCTAATATGGAAGTTAACGGACAACGATTTTCTTATGGAATTACTGGTGGGAATGTTTTTGTTAGTTGTCTTGTTTTTGTTTTTTTCTATTTCGCAATCTTAATGACAGTGTCAGCAGATATGCCGCTTGTTGGCTGTGTTTTGACTTTGTCACTGTTGGTTTTGCTTATATTTATGGCAGCAAAAGGACTGCGTTATCAGGCCTTGATGACCAGTCTCAACGGCGTAAGATTTAGTTTTAATTGCTCTATGAAAGGGTTCTGGTGGGTAACCTTTTTCTTGCCGATTTTAATGGCCATTGGGATGGGGACTGTTTTCTTTATCTCGACAAAGATGCTACATGCCAATAGTTCAAGTAGTGTTATTATATCTGTGGTTCTGATGGCAATAGTTGGTATTGTTTCCATTGGTATTTTTAATGGTACTTTATATAGCCTGGTAATGAGTTTTCTCTGGAGCAATACCAGTTTCGGTATACATCGTTTCAAGGTGAAATTAGATACTGCGTATTGTATAAAATATGCCATCCTCGCATTTTTAGCTTTATTACCTTTTCTCGCTGTTGCTGGTTATATTATCTTCGATCAAATATTAAATGAGTATTATAGTTCTGTGTATGCAAATGATGATATTGAGAATTTACAGCAATTTATGGAAGTGCAACGTAAAATGATAATCGCGCAGTTAATCTATTATTTTGGGATTGCTGTTAGCACCAGTTATTTAACGGTGTCGTTGCGAAATCATTTTATGAGCAACCTGTCACTGAATGATGGGCGTATTCGTTTTCGCTCAACTTTAACTTACCACGGTATGCTTTATCGCATGTGTGCGTTGGTAGTGATATCCGGGATTACGGGCGGTCTGGCTTATCCACTGCTGAAAATATGGATGATTGACTGGCAGGCAAAAAATACGTATTTGCTGGGCGATTTGGATGACCTTCCTTTAATCAATAAAGAAGAACAACCAGATAAAGGCTTATTAGCCAGTATTTCACGGGGAGTTATGCCTTCTTTACCATTTCTGTAAGAGATAAAAAAGGCCGGAGCATTCTCCGGCCTTCGTTTTCATCACGGTGTTGATTACAGCGCGGCGATAACAGCCTGCTGTTCAATCAGCTTCGCTTTCGCTTCCGCATAGCCTTCCAGCTTCTCACGCTCTTTCGCGATGACCGCTTCCGGTGCGCGGGCGACAAAGCCTTCATTCGCCAGCTTGTTCTCGATACGGCTGATTTCACCTTCAATCTTCGCCACTTCTTTCGCCAGACGCGCCAGCTCATCTTCTTTGTTGATGAGGCCAGCCATCGGGATCAGCAGCTCTGCGCCGTCGATAATCTTCGTAACGGAAACCGGACCTTTGTCATCGGCAGGCAGCACGGTGATGCTTTCCAGACGCGCCAGGGTTTGCAGGAAGCCACGGTTTTCATTTACGCGACGTTCTGCATCCGCGCTGCAACCACGCAGCAGCAGCTCCAGCGGTTTGCCCGGCGCGATGTTCATTTCTGCACGGATGTTACGTACCGCAACGATCGCCTGCTTCAGCCACTCGGTGTCGGCCAGCGCCGCTTCATCAACCTGAGATGCATCATACTGCGGGAACGGTTGCAGCATGATGGTGTCGGCAGTGATACCGCAAAGTACTTTCACACGCTGCCAGATGGTTTCGGTGATGAACGGAATGATCGGATGCGCGAGGCGCAGCAGACCTTCCAGTACAGTCACCAGCGTATGGCGAGTACCGCGCAGTTCTGCTTCGGTGCCACCGTTCATTACCGGCTTGGTCAGCTCGAGATACCAGTCACAGAACTGGTTCCAGGTGAACTCATACAGAATGCCTGCGGCGATATCGAAGCGGAAGCTGTCCAGCGCTTCGCGGTACGCTTTGATGGTCTGGTTGAACTCCGCCAGAATCCAGCGGTCCGCCAGCGACAGCGTCATTTCGCCGCCGTTGAAGCCGCAATCCTGACCTTCTGTGTTCATCAGCACAAAGCGGCTGGCGTTCCACAGCTTGTTACAGAAGTTACGGTAACCTTCCAGGCGCTTCATATCCCAGTTGATGTCACGACCGGTAGACGCCAGCGCCGCCAGGGTGAAGCGCAGGGCATCGGTACCGTGCGGCTCAATGCCGTTCGGGAACTGTTTCTCGGTGCGCTTACGGATTTTGTCCGCCAGCTGCGGCTGCATCATATTGCCGGTACGTTTTTCCAGCAGTTCTGGCAGCGAAATACCGTCAACCATATCCAGCGGGTCGATAACGTTACCCTTGGATTTGGACATCTTCTGGCCTTCGTCGTCACGAATCAGACCGGTCATGTAAACAGTGTGGAACGGCACCTGCGGTTTGCCATTTTCATCTTTGATGAAGTGCATGGTCATCATGATCATGCGGGCAATCCAGAAGAAGATGATGTCGAAACCAGATACCATCACGCTGGTTGGGTGGAACTGACGCAGGGCGTCGGTATTTTCCGGCCAGCCAAGGGTAGAGAAGGTCCACAGCGCAGAAGAGAACCAGGTATCGAGAACGTCTTCGTCCTGACGCAGGACAACATCAGCACCGAGGTTATTTTCTTTACGCACTTCGTCTTCGTTGCGGCCAACATAAACGTTACCCGCTTCGTCATACCATGCCGGGATACGGTGACCCCACCACAACTGACGAGAGATACACCAGTCCTGAATATCGCGCATCCAGGAGAAGTACATGTTTTCGTACTGCTTCGGTACGAACTGAATGTCGCCGTTCTCAACCGCTTCAACCGCCGGTTTCGCCAGGACATCGGCACGCACGTACCACTGGTCGGTCAGCATTGGTTCGATAACTACGCCGCCACGGTCGCCGTAAGGAACGGTCAGGTCGTGCGGTTTAATTTCTTCCAGCAGGCCAAGCGCGTCAACTGCGGCAACGACTGCTTTACGTGCAGCAAAACGCTCGAGTTTCTGGAACTCTGCCGGGATCTCGCTGGAATAAACGTCAGATTCGTTACCTTTGGTATCGAACACCTGGGCGCTTTCACGGATATCGCCGTCAAAGGTCAGGATGTTGATCATCGGCAGCGCGTGACGTTTACCCACTTCATAGTCGTTAAAGTCGTGCGCCGGAGTGATTTTCACGCAGCCGGTGCCTTTTTCCATGTCGGCGTGTTCGTCGCCAACGATCGGAATACGACGGTTAACCAGCGGCAGAATGACATATTTGCCAATCAGATCTTTGTAACGCGGATCTTCCGGGTTAACGGCTACGCCAGTATCGCCCAGCAGGGTTTCCGGACGGGTAGTCGCGACCACCAGATAATCTTTACCGTCTGCGGTTTTCGCACCGTCAGCCAGCGGATAGCGGATGTGCCACATCGAACCTTTCGATTCGCGGTTTTCGACTTCCAGGTCAGAGATAGCGGTGCGCAGTTTCGGGTCCCAGTTTACCAGGCGTTTGCCTCGGTAAATCAGGTCTTCTTTATATAGACGAACGAAAACTTCTTTCACCGCATTGGACAGGCCTTCGTCCATCGTGAAGCGTTCACGCTCCCAGTCGACGGAGTTGCCGAGACGGCGCATCTGACGGGTAATCGTGCCGCCGGATTCCGCTTTCCATTCCCAGATTTTGTCGATGAAAGCTTCGCGGCCGTAGTCGTGACGGGTTTTACCTTCTTCTGCGGCAATCTTGCGCTCAACGACCATCTGGGTAGCGATCCCGGCGTGGTCAGTACCGACCTGCCACAGGGTGTTTTTGCCCTGCATGCGCTGATAGCGGATCATGGTATCCATGATGGTTTGCTGGAAGGCGTGACCCATATGCAAACTGCCGGTGACGTTCGGCGGCGGGATCATGATGCAGAAACTCTCCTGGCTTTCATCGCCATTAGGCTTAAAGTAGCCCTGCTTTTCCCAGTGCTCGTAAAGCGGCTGTTCGATATCTTGTGGGTTATATGTCTTTTCCATTATTTCCAGGTTGCCGTATTCAGGTTGAAACCAGCCACGCGGTAGGCTTTATAGCGTTCGCGCGCCAGTTGTTTCAGAGAATCTTCATAAGGAACGAAGTCTACCACTTCTGTGAAAGCGGTGGCAAAATCTGCAAAGCTTGTTCGCAGACTAATCAATATATCGCGCGGGCTGCTGCTGCGTTTTTGCGGCCAGGCGATCTCCACCGGCGCACCGCCGCGCGGTCCTTCTCCCGCTAAATTATGCGGAACAAAGCTTTCTGCCGGACGCGCCCACAGGGCTTCATCCAGCCGGTAAGCCTGCTTTTCATCTTCACAGGCGATGAGCACGCGCTTACCGCTGCGCCAACGTTCTGCGGCAATTTCACACACCAGCTGCTCAACGGCGCTTAAGCCATCGACGGTGGTGTCATTGTCCAGAAGGTAGAACGTTGCGTTTTTCATATATGGGGCTTCTTGTGGTGGATTTAAATACGCATCAGGTATACACCGCAGCGCCTGATGCGACGCTGTTGTGTCTTATCAGGCCTACGAGTTCAGTGCTGTGTGTAGGTCGGATAAGGCGCTCACGCCGCATCCGACAATAACAGCATTGCCTGATGCGACGCTGCCGCGTCTTATCAGGCCTACGAGTTCGGTGCTGTGTAGGTCGGATAAGGCGCTCACGCCGCATCCGACAATAACAGCATTGCCTGATGCGACGCTTGCGCGTCTTATCAGGCCTACGAGTTCAGTGCTGTGTAGGTCGGATAAGGCGTTCACGCCGCATCCGGCAATAACAGCCTTGCCTGACGCAATTACTCTTCGCCGTTAAACCCAGCGCGGTTTAACAGGAACTGTGCCAGCAACGCTACCGGACGACCGGTGGCGCCTTTTGCTTTACCAGAACGCCAGGCGGTACCGGCGATATCCAGGTGCGCCCAGTTGTACTTACGGGTAAAGCGTGACAGGAAGCAACCTGCGGTAATCGCCCCACCAGGACGACCGCCAATGTTCGCCATATCGGCAAAATTGGACTCCAGTTGTTCCTGATACTCGTCACCCAGCGGTAAGCGCCATGCGCGGTCACCGGATTGTTCAGACGCGGCAATCAGTTCATGGGCCAGCGGATTGTGGTTCGCCATCAGACCAGTAATATGATGACCCAGCGCGATCACGCAGGCACCGGTCAGCGTCGCCACGTCAATCACCGCTTCCGGCTCAAAACGCTCAACGTAAGTTAACACGTCGCACAGTACCAGGCGGCCTTCAGCGTCAGTATTCAGCACTTCAACGGTTTGACCGGACATGGTGGTTAACACATCGCCCGGACGATAGGCTCGTCCGCCAGGCATGTTTTCGCAGCCTGCCAACACGCCGATAACGTTAATCGGCAGTTGTAGCTCCGCGACCATCCGCATCACGCCGTAAACCGCTGCCGCACCGCACATATCGTACTTCATCTCATCCATGCCTTCTGAAGGCTTGATGGAGATACCGCCGGAGTCGAAGGTTAAACCTTTACCCACCAGCACGATTGGGCGTGCATCTTCCGACGCGTTGCCTTTGTACTCAATCACCGACATCAGCGATTCGTTCTGCGAACCCTGACCGACCGCCAGATAGGAATGCATCCCCAGCTCTTTCATCTGCTGTTCGCCGATAACGCGGGTGATGACATTCTTGCTGTAGCTGTCAGCCAGCTGGCGCGCTTGTGAAGCGAGGTAAGCGGCGTTACAGATATTCGGCGGCATATTGCCGAGATCTTTTGCTGCTTTAATCCCGGCGGCAATCGCCAGACCGTGCTGGATCGCGCGCTCACCGCTGGTCAGTTCACGGCGGGTCGGCACGTTGAACACCATTTTACGCAGCGGACGACGCGGTTCGCTCTTGTTCGTTTTCAGCTGATCGAAACTGTAGAGCGTCTCTTTTGCCGTCTCGACAGCCTGACGCACTTTCCAGTAGTTGTTACGGCCTTTAACGTGCAGTTCAGTCAGAAAGCAGACCGCTTCCATTGAGCCAGTATCATTCAGCGTATTAATGGTTTTCTGAATAACCTGCTTGTACTGACGCTCATCCAGCTCACGTTCTTTGCCGCAACCAATAAGGAGAATTCGCTCGGAAAGTACATTCGGAACATGGTGCAGCAACAATGTCTGCCCCGGTTTTCCTTCCAGTTCGCCCCGACGTAGCAGGGCGCTGATGTACCCATCGCTGATTTTATCGAGCTGTTCTGCAATCGGAGAAAGGCGACGTGGTTCGAAGACGCCCACGACGATGCAGGCACTCCGCTGTTTCTCCGGGCTACCGCTTTTTACACTAAACTCCATGCACTACGCTCCTGAATCTTAAAGACAACGGCGGTGGCTACAGATAGAATTGCAAGCTTTCGTAACTCATGTCCGCTGTTGCGATGACTTCGTGTTAATCTTAACGTTATTACGGCATTGGCACGTCAGAACAAAATCTGAGAGGTGAATCCGTTGAGTATAATTATCTTAGCGACGATTTCGACGACTCAAGAGAATAAATGACGTTTAAGCCATGAAACAAGCTAAAATCCTGCAAAAGACGAGTTTTTACGGGCGTATTTAAAGTGATAATCATAAGATATCTGGTGCGGGAGACGCTCAAAAGCCAGCTGGCGATACTCTTCATCTTGCTTTTGATCTTCTTCTGTCAAAAGTTAGTGAGGATCCTCGGCGCAGCGGTTGACGGCGATATTCCGGCGAATCTGGTGCTCTCCCTTCTCGGGTTGGGCGTGCCGGAAATGGCGCAGCTTATCCTGCCATTAAGCCTGTTCCTCGGGCTGCTGATGACGCTGGGCAAACTGTATACCGAAAGTGAAATTACGGTAATGCATGCCTGCGGCCTGAGCAAAGCGGTTCTGGTGAAAGCGGCAATGATCCTTGCGGTATTCACGGCAATCGTCGCGGCGGTTAACGTGATGTGGGCGGGACCGTGGTCATCGCGTCATCAGGATGAAGTGTTAGCAGAAGCGAAAGCGAACCCTGGCATGGCGGCGCTGGCGCAAGGGCAATTCCAGCAAGCGACTAATGGCAGTTCGGTGCTGTTCATCGAAAGCGTTGACGGCAGCGATTTCAAAGATGTGTTCCTCGCGCAAATTCGACCAAAAGGTAATGCACGTCCTTCTGTGGTGGTGGCCGATTCCGGACATTTAACCCAGCTGCGCGACGGCTCCCAGGTCGTCACTCTCAACCAGGGAACGCGCTTCGAAGGCACTGCACTGTTACGTGATTTCCGCATTACGGATTTCCAGGATTATCAGGCGATCATTGGTCACCAGGCGGTGGCGCTCGACCCGAACGATACCGACCAGATGGACATGCGCACATTGTGGAACACTGACACCGATCGTGCTCGCGCAGAACTGAACTGGCGTATCACGTTGGTGTTCACCGTGTTTATGATGGCACTTATGGTCGTACCGCTGAGCGTGGTTAACCCGCGTCAGGGGCGCGTACTATCGATGCTGCCAGCCATGCTGCTGTATCTGTTGTTCTTCCTGATCCAGACCTCCCTGAAATCGAACGGCGGTAAAGGTAAGCTGGACCCGACGCTGTGGATGTGGACCGTTAACCTGATTTATCTGGCTTTGGCGATTGTTCTCAACCTTTGGGACACCGTGCCGGTCCGCCGCCTGCGCGCCAGTTTTTCGCGTAAAGGAGCGGTGTGATGCAACCTTTTGGCGTACTTGACCGCTATATCGGTAAAACTATTTTCACCACCATCATGATGACGCTGTTCATGCTGGTGTCGCTGTCGGGCATTATCAAGTTTGTCGATCAGCTGAAAAAAGCCGGGCAGGGGAGTTACGACGCGTTAGGCGCAGGAATGTATACCTTGCTGAGCGTGCCGAAAGATGTGCAAATCTTCTTCCCGATGGCGGCTCTGCTTGGGGCGTTGCTTGGTCTTGGGATGCTGGCGCAGCGCAGCGAACTGGTAGTCATGCAGGCTTCTGGTTTTACTCGTATGCAGGTGGCGCTGTCGGTGATGAAAACCGCCATTCCGCTGGTCTTGCTGACGATGGCGATTGGTGAATGGGTCGCGCCGCAGGGCGAGCAGATGGCGCGTAACTACCGTGCGCAGGCGATGTACGGTGGCTCGTTGCTCTCTACCCAGCAAGGTTTATGGGCGAAAGATGGCAACAACTTCGTCTACATTGAGCGGGTTAAAGGTGACGAAGAGTTAGGTGGCATCAGTATCTATGCCTTTAACGAGAATCGTCGTCTGCAATCCGTACGCTATGCCGCTACCGCGAAGTTTGACCCTGAACATAAAGTCTGGCGTCTGTCGCAGGTTGATGAATCTGATTTGACCAATCCGAAACAGATCACCGGTTCGCAGACGGTGAGCGGCACCTGGAAAACCAACCTCACGCCAGACAAACTGGGCGTGGTGGCGCTGGACCCGGATGCACTCTCTATCAGCGGTTTGCACAACTATGTGAAGTATCTGAAGTCGAGCGGTCAGGATGCCGGACGTTATCAGCTCAACATGTGGAGCAAAATCTTCCAGCCGCTATCCGTGGCGGTGATGATGCTGATGGCGCTGTCGTTCATCTTTGGCCCACTGCGTAGCGTACCGATGGGCGTGCGTGTGGTCACTGGTATTAGCTTCGGTTTTGTCTTCTACGTACTGGACCAGATCTTCGGCCCGCTGACGTTGGTTTACGGCATCCCGCCGATCATCGGCGCACTTTTGCCAAGTGCCAGCTTCTTCTTAATCAGCCTGTGGCTGTTAATGAGAAAATCGTAACCTGATGAACGAATAAAGGGAGCGAAAGCTCCCTTTATTATTGTTAGCAAAGTGTGCTTCGTTCATGCCTGAAAAATCATGAAAATTCAATATATTGCAGTGGTGTGGGCATGATAAGGCGCGCCAGCGTCGCATCAGGCAAAGACAAATCGCACCTGGCTTACCTTCTTCTCCCCCCCAGCAAACTCCCCAACATCCCGCGCACAATCTGATTCGTCACCTGGCGGGCGGCGCTTTTTGCCATTGTCTGCACCACACCATCTTTCTTCCCGCCGCGTGGTCCAGTAGTGCCAAACAAAATATCCTTCAATCCACCGAGAATACCGTCATCCACCGCCACCTCTTTCCCTTTCGCGGGAGGATTATTTTGCTGCTCGGTACTGGCCTGAAAGCCTTTTTGCAACATCTCATAGGCGGATTCACGGTCCACGTCATCCTCGTACTTGCCATACACCGGGGAGTGATTAATCAAGCCGTTACGCTCATCTTCCGTCACCGGCCCCATTCGCGAACAAGGCGCGATAACCATCGCCCGTTCCACCACTGAAGGACTTCCTTTCGCATCGAGAAACGAGATTAACGCCTCACCGGTCCCCAGTTCCTGGATTGCCTTTTCGGTATCAAACGCCGGATTGGCCCGCATGGTTTGCGCCGCAGCTTTTACTGCTTTCTGATCTTTGGGCGTAAAAGCCCGCAAAGCGTGTTGAACGCGATTACCTAGCTGCCCGAGCACATTATCCGGAATATCTGACGGGTTTTGCGAAACGAACCAGACGCCCACGCCTTTTGAGCGAATAAGCCTTATCACCTGCTCAATCTTATCCAGCAGTACCTGTGGCGCATCGTTAAACAGCAGATGTGCTTCGTCGAAGAAAAACACCAGTTTTGGTTTCTCCAGATCGCCCGCTTCAGGCAATTGTTCATACAACTCTGAAAGCATCCACAGCAGACTGGCGGCGTACAGTTTCGGCATCTGATAAAGCTTCTCGGCGCTGAGGATATTGATAACGCCTTTACCGTTGGCATCGGTGCGCATCAAGTCTTTGATATCCAGCATCGGCTCACCAAAGAAGTGTGCTGCGCCTTGCTGTTCCAGCGACAACAGCCCGCGCTGGATGGCACCAACCGATGCGCTACTGATATTTCCGTACTGATTCTGGAAAGATTTGGCGTTATCGCCGATGTACTGGGTAATCGCCCGCAGATCTTTAAAGTCGAGCAGTAACAGCCCCTGATCGTCAGCAATTCGGAAGATGATATTCAGCACGCCAGATTGCACATCGTTGAGATTCAACAGCCGCGCCAGCAACAGCGGCCCCAGGTCTGAAACCGTCGCTCGCACCGGGTGGCCTTTCTCGCCAAAGATATCCCACACCACCACCGGATTAGCATGAGGTTGCCAGTCATTTACGCCGATATTTTTAAGCCTTGCGAGCAGTTTTTCCGAAGATGTACCTTCCTCCGCAACTCCCGTTAAATCACCTTTCACATCGGCCATAAACACCGGAACACCGATTTCCGACAATGACTCTGCCAGTTTTTGCAACGTGACAGTTTTACCCGTCCCCGTTGCGCCAGTAATCAGCCCGTGACGGTTAGCCATTCCCGGCAGTAAAAACAGTTCTGTATCCGGCGTGCGGGCAATTAACAGGGGTTCGCTCATGAGATTTCCTCCAGTTTCCTGCCTGGAGTATAGGCAACGGCAGCGCACTCTTCACCGCTAAATTCAGCAGATTGCGAGATATCTTAAAGGCCTGGCAGAAGCGACCCAACAAAGCCTCCGCAATTCATAATTGTAGGCACCGCACCTTGCCAGAAGTTGATCTGATTATCGCGAATACAGGCGCCGCAGTGACCACGGCTGCGCGGCGCTACCTTGGGCAACAACGCGGCGAATCACCTTATTTTCGGTAATTAGCGGATATTGCGACAATCCCTATTCGTTATTGATTATCGACATGCTTTTGTCGTTCTCTGGTGTTGCCCGGGAAGTGTAGAGCATGGTAGGGGCGGGGCCTGGAGTGTGACAAAGGTTACATATCGCTGAAGACAACGCTGAAAATTTCAGCACTTAGCGAGGTGCGAGCAAGCTGGCGCTTGCATGGTGGCGTGCGACAGGTATAATCCACAACGTTTTCCGCATACCTCTTCAGTGCCGAAGTGGCGAAATCGGTAGACGCAGTTGATTCAAAATCAACCGTAGAAATACGTGCCGGTTCGAGTCCGGCCTTCGGCACCAAAAGTATGTAAATAGACCTCAACTGAGGTCTTTTTTTATGCCTGAAATCCAGTGTTTATCTATCTTTCCCGCTATATTAACTCTCTCAAGGTCAACCGATATCAACGTACATCTACCAACATATGTTGGTACAGATGATGGTATTTCCGGTTCGATAATGCTTGTACCAACAGGGAGGGAATACGATGGCATTAACAGATATCAAAGTCAGAGCAGCCAAGCCAACGGATAAGCAATATAAGCTGACTGATGGTGGCGGTATGCATCTGCTTGTCCATCCAAATGGTTCTAAGTACTGGCGTTTGCAGTACCGTTATGAGGGAAAGCAAAAAATGCTGGCACTTGGGGTTTATCCTGAAATCACACTAGCGGATGCCAGAGTACGTCGTGACGAGGCGCGTAAGCTGCTTGCGAATGGCGTCGATCCGGGAGACAAAAAGAAAAATGATAAGGTTGAACAGAGTAAAGCACGAACCTTTAAAGAAGTCGCGATTGAGTGGCATGGCACCAATAAAAAGTGGTCTGAAGATCACGCCCATCGTGTGCTAAAAAGTCTTGAAGATAATCTTTTTGCAGCGCTTGGTGAACGTAATATCGCTGAGTTAAAAACTCGAGATTTATTAGCACCTATTAAGGCCGTAGAAATGTCTGGACGTCTTGAAGTGGCCGCTCGTCTTCAGCAGCGCACTACAGCCATCATGCGCTATGCAGTGCAAAGTGGGTTAATTGATTATAACCCGGCACAAGAGATGGCTGGGGCGGTTGCTTCCTGTAATCGACAACATCGTCCCGCGCTTGAATTAAAGCGCATCCCTGAGTTGCTTACAAAAATAGATAGCTATACTGGTAGGCCGCTAACCCGATGGGCGATAGAACTCACTTTGCTGATCTTTATTCGGTCCAGTGAGCTGCGTTTTGCTCGTTGGTCAGAGATCGATTTCGAAGCGTCTATATGGACTATCCCACCGGAGCGGGAGCCTATTCCTGGAGTGAAACATTCCCATAGAGGCTCAAAAATGCGTACAACGCATCTAGTGCCTCTTTCAACGCAAGCTCTTGCAATTTTAAAGCAGATAAAACAGTTTTATGGGGCCCATGACTTGATATTTATTGGTGATCACGATTCGCACAAACCCATGAGTGAGAATACGGTAAATAGTGCGTTACGGGTCATGGGGTATGATACAAAAGTAGAGGTTTGTGGTCATGGCTTTCGAACAATGGCCTGTAGTTCATTGGTCGAATCAGGTTTGTGGTCTCGTGATGCTGTTGAACGTCAGATGAGCCACATGGCGCGAAATTCAGTGAGGGCCGCGTATATCCATAAAGCAGAGCATCTGGAAGAACGGCGATTGATGCTACAGTGGTGGGCCGATTTTCTGGATGTAAACAGAGAAAGGTTTATCAGTCCATTTGAATATGCAAAGATTAATAATCCATTAAAACAGTAATCATCCCGGGCAA
>NZ_JAVUPQ010000082.1:0-15929 GCF_032029835.1 Escherichia sp. AM3
TGATAGAAACAGAAGCCACTGGAGCACCTCAAAAACACCATCATACACTAAATCAGTAAGTTGGCAGCATCACCAACTTTTTACAAAAGGATGAATGCAGAAGGTTACTCTAATGGCCAGAGTGATGACAATGATGGTCAGACGTTGACCTGCAGAAACTGCATTTTAATTGGTCTATAAAGTCTGCAAGAGGAATCAGGGTCAGATCAGTGAGTCTTATCGCGGCCCGAAGCTATGACTGAAAGAAGGCTGGATACAGAATTGCAACAATTTGGCAATGTCAGAACACAGAAGCTTTGCAAGCAGGTGAAAGGTTATGTCTAGCAAAAGGAGTATATCAGAATACATCTACTGATGTACAAAACACAACAATAGCTTCATGATATATAAATACGTGATGACGAGTGGTACTCCGCATGGTTATTTAACTTCTCAGCACCACTAATGATCCTGAGCAACTTCGTATTTGGGCCATTGCCATGGAGTAGAAAGCTGTGTCTGAGAATGCAGAATTTGAGAAAAGAATTCGCTTTCTTGGAGAGCTTCTGAAAATGGCACGCTAACAACGTTTTGTTAAAAAATGTGAATCACTTGCCGAGGCTGCATTTTCTATTCGAGGAGAATGTTGACGTAGATATTACAGAAATCTCAGCGCATCAGGATAAACTGCTACCTTAGGTCAACCACCAAAAGAAAATACAATACGTCCAGTTTGTATGCCTTTAATAACACATCTTTTAAATGTTGAAGAATTATCCCGCCTGCTGAAGAACGTTGCTCTGAGTGTGATAAACCTTTTTATTCTTGATGATGTCAGCGAGAAGATGGAATATATCCCCGACTGGGTCGTGGTTACCCGGTTAAACATCTGGTGGCGCTAATAAATCTGGCAAGTCACATTCTGTTGAATGCTGTGACAGTGCCTTACCGAGAGAGCGAAATTGTGGTGTTCTAGTGCATAGTCGCTACCATTCCGGATAATTCTATTGCGTTGTTTTACAAGTTCTTTTACAGCGCAGATCTGTCGCTGACGTTGAATCAATAGCCTGGATTTCAGAACACAATGCCCGTTTGCTGGTTGGTCCGGCAGTAGCATTAATTCATTATCTGAATGAAATGTGTCAATCCACAGAAACCGCTGTCAATGACGCATTTTGTCGGACGTTAACACGAGGAAGTCTGGCTATTCCACAATGCCATCTTCTTTCGTAATGGATTGAGAATGCTGGATTTTTAATTATATTACGCGCAGTATTGATCGTGTAAATGTTTTGCGGTCAGCAATGGTGGGGGATCCATTGTTCTGTTCAATGAATACCATCATACAATTGAATCAGGAGTCGGTATGATGATTTTGGTGACGGGGGGCGCACGGAGCGGGAAGAGTCGCCACGCAGAGGCGCTTATTGGGGACTCTTCACAGGTTCTGTATATCGCCACCTCGCAAATCCTTGATGACGAGATGGCTGCACGGATAGAACATCATCGGCAAGGCCGTCCGGCGCACTGGCGCACGGTGGAGCGTTGGCAACATCTTGATGAATTAATTCATGCAGACATTAACCCGCATGAAGCTGTGTTGCTGGAATGCGTTACCACAATGGTGACTAATCTGTTGTTTGATTATGGCGGCGATAAAGACCCTGATGAATGGGATTATCAGGCGATGGAACAGGCGATTAATGCTGAGATTCAGTCGTTGATTGCTGCCTGCCAATGTTGCCCCGCAAAGGTTGTATTAGTGACTAACGAAGTGGGAATGGGGATTGTGCCGGAGAGTCGTCTGGCACGATATTTTCGTGATATTGCCGGGCGGGTAAATCAGCAGCTGGCCGCTGCGGCAAATGAAGTATGGCTGGTGGTTTCGGGTATTGGAGTAAAAATCAAATGAGTAAATTATTTTGGGCGATGCTCTCATTTATTACGCGTCTGCCTGTACCGCGTCGCTGGTCCCAGGGACTGGATTTCGAGCATTATTCTCGCGGTATTATTACTTTTCCTTTAATTGGATTATTGCTTGGCGCGATTAGCGGGCTGGTCTTCATGGTGCTGCAGGCATGGTGTGGCGTACCACTGGCGGCACTGTTTAGCGTACTTGTGCTGGCGCTGATGACCGGGGGATTCCACCTAGACGGCCTCGCCGATACCTGTGATGGCGTATTTTCTGCACGTAGCCGCGATCGCATGTTGGAAATCATGCGTGATAGCCGTTTAGGCACCCATGGCGGTCTGGCATTGATTTTTGTTGTACTGGCAAAGATTCTGGTATTAAGCGAGTTGGCTCTGCGTGGCGAACCGATCCTTGCATCGCTGGCGGCAGCATGTGCGGTCAGCCGCGGGACTGCCGCATTATTGATGTATCGTCATCGTTATGCCCGGGAAGAAGGGCTTGGCAATGTGTTCATTGGCAAAATTGATGGGCGACAAACCTGCGTCACACTCGGCTTAGCCGCTATTTTTGCTGCCGTATTATTGCCGGGTATGCATGGTGTGGCTGCTATGGTGGTGACGATGGTGGCGATTTTCATCCTCGGTCAGCTTCTCAAACGTACGCTGGGCGGGCAAACCGGCGATACGCTGGGAGCTGCTATAGAGCTTGGTGAACTGGTCTTCCTGCTGGCACTGCTATAAAGAGACGTGACATGCAAACACTTGCCGATTTACTGAATACGATCCCTGCTATCGATCCTGCCGCTATGTCGCGTGCACAACGGCATATTGACGGGTTACTCAAACCTGTTGGTAGCCTGGGAAGGCTGGAGGCGCTTGCCATACAACTGGCGGGAATGCCGGGGTTGAATGGCATACCGCATGTGGGCAAAAAAGCGGTACTGGTTATGTGTGCCGATCACGGCGTCTGGGAGGAAGGGGTCGCTATTTCCCCAAAAGAAGTGACAGCCATTCAGGCTGAAAATATGACCCGCGGAACAACCGGCGTGTGTGTGCTGGCAGCACAAGCGGGCGCTAACGTCCACGTAGTTGATGTTGGTATTGATAGTGCTGAGCCTATCCCCGGGCTTATCAACATGCGTGTCGCACGAGGTAGCGGCAATATTGCTTCAGCTCCGGCAATGAGTCGCCGTCAGGCTGAAAAGTTGCTTTTGGACGTCATATGTTATACGCGGGAGCTGGCAAAAAACGGTGTCACGCTGTTTGGTGTAGGTGAACTGGGGATGGCAAACACGACACCGGCAGCGGCAATAGTCAGCACAATCACTGGCCGGGATCCTGAAGAAGTGGTTGGGATTGGCGCAAACCTGCCGACAGATAAACTGGCTAATAAAATTGATGTTGTGCGTCGGGCGATTACGTTGAATCAACCAAATCCTCAGGATGGTATTGATGTCTTGGCAAAAGTGGGTGGATTTGATTTGGTCGGAATAGCTGGAGTGATGTTAGGTGCTGCTTCCTGCGGTTTACCCGTGTTGCTGGATGGATTTCTTTCTTATGCTGCTGCGCTCGCAGCCTGCCAGATGTCTCCTGCAATCAAACCGTATCTCATTCCTTCTCACTTGTCGGTAGAAAAAGGCGCGCGTATAGCGCTCTCGCATTTGGGGCTGGAGCCTTATCTCAATATGGATATGCGTTTAGGTGAGGGGAGTGGTGCAGCTCTGGCGATGCCCATCATCGAAGCTGCTTGTGCGATATACAACAACATGGGCGAACTTGCTGCCAGTAATATTGTTCTACCGGGGAATACGACTTCTGATTTGAACAGCTAAAAACGAAAAGTCTGATAAAAGCTATACTTATCGGATAGTATTCGCGACTTAGGAAAGGGACATGATGCGTCGTGTAAATATTCTTTGCTCATTTGCTCTGCTTTTTGCCAGCCAAAATAGCCTGGCGGTAACTTATCCATTACCTCCAGAGGGTAGCCGTTTAGTGGGGCAGTCGCTTACTGTAACTGTTCCTGATCACAATACTCAGCCGCTGGAGACTTTTGCCGCACAATACGGGCAAGGGTTAAGTAATATGCTGGAAGCGAATCCGGGCGCTGATGTTTTTTTGCCGAAGCCTGGCTCACAACTCACCATTCCGCAGCAACTGATTTTGCCCGCCACTGTTCGTAAAGGGATTGTGGTTAACGTCGCTGAAATGCGTCTTTATTACTATCCGCCAGACAGTAATACAGTGGAAGTCTTTCCTATTGGTATCGGCCAGGCTGGGCGAGAAACCCCGCGTAACTGGGTGACTACCGTTGAACGTAAACAAGAAGCACCAACCTGGACGCCAACGCCGAACACTCGGCGCGAATATGCGAAACGAGGGGAGAGTTTGCCCGCATTTGTTCCTGCGGGGCCCGATAACCCCATGGGGCTGTACGCGATTTATATTGGCAGGTTGTATGCCATCCACGGTACCAATGCCAATTTTGGTATTGGACTTCGGGTAAGTCAGGGCTGTATTCGTCTGCGCAATGACGATATCAAATATCTGTTTGATAATGTTCCTGTTGGAACGCGTGTGCAAATTATCGACCAGCCAGTAAAATACACCACTGAACCAGATGGCTCGAACTGGCTGGAAGTTCATGAGCCGCTGTCGCGCAATCGTACAGAATATGAGTCTGACCGAAAAGTGCCATTGCCGGTAACCCCATCTTTGCGGGCGTTTATCAACGGGCAAGAAGTTGATGTGAATCGCGCAAATGCTGCGTTGCAACGTCGATCAGGAATGCCTGTGCAAATTAGTTCTGGTTCAAGACAGATGTTTTAAGAGCGTTGGTAATTAGAAAGCAAAAAGCCTGCTAGAAAGCAGGCTTTTTTGAATTTGGCTCCTCTGACTGGACTCGAACCAGTGACATACGGATTAACAGTCCGCCGTTCTACCGACTGAACTACAGAGGAATCGTGTGAACGGGGCGCATATTAATGGCAGTGCATGGTGATGTCAAAGGGTGAAATGCATTTTTTTTGTTTGTTTGCTGCCAATTTCAACAAAGTGATGAGATTTCAATCTTATTGGTAATGAACCATCGTGGTGCATACCCTCCTTTTATAGGGCAGGGGAACGCGACTGCTGGTGAAAAGAGCCAATGACAAATCTATCATAATCTCTTATTTGACAGTTGGTTAGCTTGTACATCAACGCCAAAATAAAACTGGCAAGCATCTTGCAGTCTGGTTGTAAGTAATGGCGGCACTTGGGCCGATTCTCAAAAACCGGAGGCAACATGAACTTCAGACGCCTGAAATACTTCGTAAAAATTGTAGATATTGGTAGCCTGACTCAGGCTGCTGAAGTATTGCATATCGCACAACCAGCGCTCAGCCAGCAGGTTGCCACACTGGAAGGTGAGTTAAATCAACAACTTTTGATTCGCACAAAACGGGGCGTTACGCCAACAGACGCCGGAAAAATTCTCTATACCCATGCGCGGGCCATTTTACGTCAGTGTGAGCAGGCCCAACTGGCGGTGCATAACGTTGGTCAGGCATTATCGGGGCAAGTCTCGATTGGCTTTGCGCCAGGAACCGCTGCGTCATCTATCACCATGCCCTTATTACAAGCGGTTCGCGCTGAATTCCCGGAGATCGTTATCTATCTTCATGAAAATAGCGGTGCAGTGCTTAACGAAAAACTGATAAATCACCAACTCGATATGGCGGTGATTTATGAGCATTCCCCTGTGGCTGGGGTATCCAGTCAGGCTTTGCTGAAAGAAGATCTTTTCCTGGTAGGAACTCAAGATTGCCCGGGGCAAAGCGTTGATGTTAATGCTATTGCGCAAATGAACCTCTTTCTCCCCAGTGATTACAGTGCTGTTAGACTTCGTGTTGATGAGGCTTTTTCCCTACGGCGGCTCACGGCAAAAGTCATTGGTGAAATTGAGTCTATTGCCACGCTTACCGCAGCGATTGCCAGCGGCATGGGCGTTGCAGTATTACCCGAATCGGCCGCGCGTTCGTTATGTGGCGCAGTAAATGGGTGGATGTCACGCATTACCACGCCTTCCATGAGTCTCTCTTTGTCATTAAATTTACCCGCCAGAGCGAACTTATCGCCACAGGCACAGGCAGTGAAAGAGTTGTTAATGTCAGTGATTAGTTCTCCAGTGATGGAAAAAAGGCAGTGGCAATTGGTGAGCTAAGCGTTATATCGGGATGGAATAAGATGCGGGTTTTTATTATTTGTTATGCCGGGCATTAGACTTTAACAATAACGGGAAATCTGAGCTGCCCGGAGTTTACCGTGAATTTCCAACAACTAAAGATAATCCGCGAGGCTGCACGTCAGGATTACAACCTGACAGAGGTTGCGAATATGCTTTTTACCTCGCAGTCCGGCGTCAGCCGTCATATTCGGGAACTGGAGGATGAACTTGGCATCGAAATATTTGTTCGACGAGGTAAGCGACTGCTGGGCATGACTGAACCGGGCAAAGCATTACTGGTCATTGCAGAACGTATTCTGAATGAAGCCAGTAATGTTCGTCGGCTTGCAGACCTGTTTACCAACGATACGTCTGGCGTTCTCACTATTGCAACGACGCATACTCAGGCACGTTATAGCTTGCCTGAGGTCATTAAAGCTTTTCGCGAACTTTTCCCGGAGGTTCGGCTGGAGCTAATCCAGGGTACGCCACAGGAAATTGCGACGTTGTTGCAAAATGGCGAAGCTGATATTGGTATCGCCAGCGAGCGTTTGAGTAATGACCCGCAGCTCGTCGCCTTCCCGTGGTTTCGTTGGCACCATAGTTTGCTTGTTCCACTCGATCATCCCTTGACGCAAATTACACCGTTGACGCTGGAATCAATAGCGAAGTGGCCGTTAATCACTTACCGACAGGGGATTACGGGGCGCTCACGTATTGATGACGCATTTGCCCGCAAAGGTTTGCTGGCAGATATTGTATTAAGTGCGCAGGATTCTGATGTCATTAAAACCTATGTTGCTCTTGGGCTGGGGATTGGATTAGTTGCCGAACAATCCAGCGGCGAACAAGAGGAAGAGAATTTAATCCGTCTGGATACGCGGCATCTTTTCGATGCCAATACTGTATGGTTGGGACTGAAGCGAGGGCAACTTCAACGTAACTATGTCTGGCGCTTTCTGGAACTTTGTAATGCAGGACTGTCAGTTGAGGATATCAAGCGCCAGGTGATGGAGAACAGTGAAGAGGAAATTGATTATCAGATATAGCAAAAAGCCCGCTATAAAAGCGGGCTTTTCAGAAATTTGGCTCCTCTGACTGGACTCGAACCAGTGACATACGGATTAACAGTCCGCCGTTCTACCGACTGAACTACAGAGGAATCGCTGTTGAGGCATATCTTAACGGCGAAAAATCTTTTGTCAAACCCGATTTTTAAATTTCCCAACTGTTTGCCGTTTCTATCAACAGTTTGTTGCATTTGCAGACAATTTGTTGGCGAAAATCTTTGCAGCTTTGCTGATTCTCCCTCATTATTTGAAATGTGGTTTCACTTTCTGCAATTAAGGTCGGCTTTGAATATCTCCTCTGCTTTACGCCAGGTTGTTCACGGCACTCGCTGGCACGCTAAACGCAAGAGCTACAAAGTGTTGTTCTGGCGCGAGATAACCCCGCTTGCTGTTCCTATCTTCATGGAGAATGCCTGTGTCCTGTTGATGGGTGTCCTGAGCACTTTTCTGGTCAGCTGGCTGGGAAAAGATGCGATGGCCGGCGTGGGATTGGCGGACAGCTTCAATATGGTCATTATGGCTTTTTTTGCTGCTATCGATCTTGGTACTACTGTCGTTGTGGCATTTAGTCTCGGTAAGCGGGATCGACGACGAGCGAGGGTGGCGACGCGGCAGTCATTGGTGATCATGACGTTGTTTGCCGTACTGTTGGCAACGCTTATTCATCATTTTGGCGAACAAATTATTGATTTCGTCGCGGGTGATGCCACGACAGAAGTTAAAGCACTGGCGTTGACTTATCTGGAGCTGACGGTACTCAGTTATCCAGCAGTTGCCATCACTTTGATTGGTAGCGGGGCACTTCGTGGTGCAGGGAATACGAAAATACCGCTACTGATTAACGGTAGCCTGAATATTCTTAATATTATTATTAGCGGCATATTGATTTACGGCCTTTTCTCCTGGCCGGGACTGGGATTTGTCGGGGCAGGGCTGGGTTTAACCATTTCTCGTTATATTGGCGCAGTTGCAATTTTGTGGGTGCTGGCGATTGGTTTTAATCCTGCGCTAAGGATTTCGTTAAAGAGCTATTTTAAACCGCTGAATTTTAGCATTATCTGGGAAGTCATGGGGATTGGTATTCCCGCTAGTGTCGAATCAGTGTTATTTACCAGTGGTCGGTTATTAACCCAAATGTTCGTTGCCGGGATGGGGACCAGTGTTATTGCCGGAAATTTTATCGCGTTTTCAATTGTGGCTCTTATCAACTTACCCGGAAGTGCGCTCGGCTCTGCTTCTACGATCATTACAGGCCGAAGGTTGGGGGTAGGGCAGATAGCGCAAGCAGAGATTCAGTTGCGGCATGTGTTCTGGCTGTCCACTCTTGGATTAACGGCCATCGCCTGGCTAACGGCTCCCTTTGCCGGGCTTATGGCATCGTTTTACACCCAGGATCCACAGGTTAAACATGTCGTTGTGATTCTGATTTGGCTAAATGCTTTATTTATGCCTATTTGGTCCGCCTCATGGGTGCTACCCGCTGGATTTAAAGGTGCTCGTGATGCCCGTTACGCCATGTGGGTTTCGATGTTGAGCATGTGGGGTTGTCGGGTTGTAGTCGGTTATGTGCTGGGAATCATGCTTGGCTGGGGTGTGGTTGGTGTCTGGATGGGAATGTTTGCCGACTGGGCTGTGCGGGCCGTGCTGTTTTACTGGCGAATGGTTACTGGACGTTGGCTATGGAAATACCCTCGACCCGAGCCGCAAAAGTGTGAAAAAAAGCCAGTTGTGTCGGAATAAACGACAAAATGCAGATTATTTCAGCAAACGATTTCAAATTTAAAAAACAGGCTTTGACATTGTGGGTGGGCATCGCTAATATTCGCCTCGTTCTCACGATTCCTCTGTAGTTCAGTCGGTAGAACGGCGGACTGTTAATCCGTATGTCACTGGTTCGAGTCCAGTCAGAGGAGCCAAATTTTAGTTTTGAGACATCTCTATGAGTCTCAAAACAGTTAAAAAATAAAAATTATTTTTACCCGGTTACCTTGTAAAAAAGTGACCGGGTTTTTTGATTTCTGTGTTTCGTGCGCTTAATCGAGTCTCACGCTTCAGTGAGCAAGTTGCCCCCCAACAGACATCACGATTCGCAAGGTCAAAAACTCTGTTCCATGAAGTACCGTACAAAGATAAAGAGAAAAATGCCTTATGCGGGATGTCGCTATCGCGTCTTTATCGGGAAACTATGCGTAATTGCCACTTTGCCTTCTGTAATCAGAAAAAGAAGAACTGGAATTTTAATAAATATTATTTCTCTGGGAACGGGGATTTCTTATAATCAATATGACGAGTTGAACATTATATTTTTTATAAGGGTTATATGAGATTAAAGAAATCTGCCGTAAAGACAGATTTCTTTAAAATATAATTAGAGATTTGCGACGTTATGATAAACTTTTTGTACATCGTCGTCATCTTCAAGGGCATCAACAAGCCCTTCAAAGATTTCTAAATCTTCTGGGGAAAGCTCAACTTCAGATTGCGCAATCATTTCTAATTCTGTTGTTGAGAACTCAGTGATTCCAGCTGCTTTTAGAGCCGCGATTCCTTTATGAAGGTCAGTAGGTTCGGTATAAATAACAATGTTACCTTCTTCTTCAGTCACATCACGAACATCAACTTCAGCTTCAAGTAAAATTTCAAAAATATGGTCAGGGTCTGATCCTTTAAATACAATCACACCCGTATTGTCAAACATATAGCTGACAGAACCTGCCGCTCCGATATTGCCGCCTTTTTTATTGAAAATTGTGCGAACGTTAGCAATCGTACGGTTAACATTTGAAGTCAATGTCTCGGCGATAATCATTGAGCCATTAGGACCAAAGCCTTCATAACGGCCCTGCACGAACGTTTCATCTCCGCCGCCTTTGGCTTTATCAATTGCTTTATCAATAACGTGCTTTGGAACTTGTGCCTGCTTTGCACGTTCAATAACGAATTTTAAAGATGTGTTTAATTCTGGATCGGGTTCACCTTGTTTAGCAGCAGCATAGATTTCTACACCGAATTTTGCATAAATTTTAGACGTTGCACCGTCTTTAGCCGTTTTTTTAGCAACAATATTGGCCCATTTACGTCCCACTGGAATGATCTCCTCGAAAATTTATTTACATTACTGGTAAATCGTTAACATGTGTTAAATCAGCATATTATATCATAACAGGAAAAATCTCGTCTATTAGAAGTAAAAATATTCTAAAGCCATAATCTTATATTTTGTTTTATAAAAACTAATGTTGTTGGCGGGATTTTTTATAATTATATTTTGAAAGCATACATGCTTTTAATATGCGGAAATCATTAAGACGATAATGAAACTCGCATCTGCCCAAAGAAGCAAACAGCCCGCGTTGATTGCAGGCTATTTGCCAGATGTCTTACTTAATCCTTCACATCTATTTCTGATGAGAAGGTTCAGAACTTATTATCGGAACGGCGGCTCATTAAAGGTTCGTAATTTACGCGAATGCAGTCGGTCGCCTTCTGCGCGCAGCAAATCGATCGCCCGAATGCCAATTTGCAGGTGTTCGGAAATAGCACCTTCATAAAAACGGTTAGCCTGACCGGGAAGTTTAATCTCGCCATGCAACGGTTTATCTGAAACACACAGTAGTGTCCCGTATGGCACGCGGAAACGATATCCTTGCGCGGCAATGGTTGCACTTTCCATATCAATTGCTACGGCCCGGCTTAAGTTAAAACGAAGTGCAGAAGCTGAGTAACGTAATTCCCAGTTCCTGTCATCTGTGGTTACCACAGTACCTGTACGTAGCCGCTGTTTGACTTCCTCACCGGGCCTGCCACTCACCAGCTTGGTGGCGTCATAAAGCGCACGTTGCACTTCAGCAATGCTCGGAATAGGAATATCGGGCGGCAGAACCGCATCAAGAACGTGGTCATCGCGTAAATAAGCGTGTGCAAGTACATAATCGCCAATGGCCTGACTTTCACGTAATCCGCCACAGTGACCAATCATCAACCAGACATCCGGGCGTAGCACTGCCAGATGATCGCAGATGGTTTTAGCATTGGACGGTCCCACGCCAATATTCACCAGAGTAATACCCTGAGCATCGGCGGTAATTAAATGCCATGCTGGCATCTGGTGTTTTTTCCATGCAAGGTCGGAAATGGCTTCTTCTGGCGCTTCGGTTTCGGCGGTGATCCAGTTCCCGCCAGCACAAGAAAGGGCAATGTAAGGACTATCAGGATCGAGGATCTGGCTGCATCCCCAACGAACGAATTCATCCACATAACGTGTGTAGTTGGTAAACAAGACGAACGGCTGAAAATGTTCAACTGGCGTACCGGTATAATGGCGCAACCGTGCGAGGGAAAAATCGACGCGGCGCGCATCAAAATGCGATAGCGGGGAGAATTCCGTTGGATGATAAATGCCGTCTGCAGTTTCATCGCCAATTTGCGCCAGTTCTGTTGTCGGGAAGTAGCGAGTTAACCCAGCGCTCATTGAGCGATCAAGTGTCAATTCAGAGCCATCGATGACATAAGGATAAGGGATTTCATGCTGCGAGGGTTGCACAGAGATATGCGCACCATAATCCTGATACAGCAACGTAAGTTGTTCATTAAGATACGAACGAAAGAGAGTAGGGCGAGTAATCGTGGTGGTGTAGCTGCCTGCGTGAGTAAAACGACCAAATGCGCGCGTTTTGGGGGGATTGGTTGTGCTACCGTCCCAGGTTACGGTCAGTGATGGATAGACAAAAAGACCTTGTTTGCGGGCGTTTTCATCAGGTAATTCGCCACTGGTAATATAGTTGCCAATGGCGTTGCGTAATGCGACTACAGATTGCTCATACAGCGCGTCGAGTTTATCCAGTGCCTGAGCTGGGGTCAGACCGGAGCCCTTATTATTCATGTGTGTCTCCTGTTCCATACAATTACCGCACATCCGATAGTATGTCACAGAAATGTGAAACAAAAGTGTAAGGCGAAGATCGGATGATCTTCGCCAGGCTATCAAGCGCGTTGACTGTCTTTCATCAACAAAGCGGTCATTGCGGAAATCAGGCATCCAGCCAGCAAATAAATGGCGACGCTATGCCAGTTCCCGGCAAAGTAAGTGATGAGTGCAGCGGCAATAAAAGGTGTAAATCCACCGCCAACCACACTGGCAACCTGATAACCGACTCCAGCGCCACTATAGCGATAACTGGCACCAAACATTTCGGTAAACATCGGTTGTTGCACACACACCACCATGTCATGCGCAATGTTTGCCAGCATTATGGAGAAGAAAACTATCCAGAAAATAGATTGTGCTTCAAGCGCCATAAAGAAAGGAAATGCGCTCAACGTTCCGATTAACGCACCTGTGATATAAACCCTACGGCGACCAAAACGATCGGCAAGCCAGGCAAAACAGGGAATTGTCAGGCAGCTTAATCCACCTACCAGCAAACCAATATTAAGGAAAAGTTCGCGCGGTAGCCCCATATTCTGGGTTGAATAATTAAGTGCAAAGGCAGTAACGATGTACATCGTCAGCAATTCGCACAGTCGTAGCGCAATAATCTTCAGGAAAGCACCGGGATGTCGTAACAGCGCTTCGATAACCGGGATGCGTTTTTTCGCGGCAGCTTGATAATGTTGCTGTTGTTCAAATTCCGCGGACTCTTCCATGCCATTGCGCACCCACAATGCTCCCAGTACCAGTACGATGCTAAATAGGAAAGGAATGCGCCAGCCCCAGCTTAAAAACTGTTCGTCAGTCGTCATCATACTGATCAATGAAACCAGTCCGGTTGAAAGCAGTAAACCTACACCGTAGCCAACTTGTACACCGCTACTGTAAAAGGCTTTTTTATTTTTCGGTGCACTTTCAACGGAAAGCAACGCCGCGCCTCCCCATTCGCCGCCGACGGCAAATCCCTGAATGGCACGCAGTGTCACCAGCAAAATAGGTGCCCACCACCCAATGGTCGAGAATGAAGGAAGAATACCAATCAAGGCTGTCGCGATGCCCATCATCCAGACGGTCAGCATTAACATGCGCTTACGTCCCAGTCGGTCGCCAAAGTGACCGAAAATGACACCGCCGAGCGGACGGAAAAGGAATCCGACGCCAAAGGTAGCAAATGCGGCGAGCGTTCCCATCGCCGGGCTTACTTGCGGGAAAAACTCGCGATTAAACACCAGTGCGGCGGTGATGCCATAGAGTAAAAAATCATACCAGTCGACGACGGCACCAGCGAAGCTGCCTAACGCAGCTCGTCGGGCGCGACTTAACGAAAGCGTCCCTTCATCGGGACGAGTGGAGATGAGCGTGGAGTCCATAATGATCCTGTTTGTACTGTCTTTTTATAATTAGTATGGAAAAGGTAACTCACATTGCCGTCGATCTATAAACGAACCTTATGAGACTACCTCGACAGAGCGCATCTGCAAATGATTTTATGGCTGATTAGCGGCAACATGAAAAATTCGATGGAAGATGAAAGCGCAGGAGTTGCTGGTGTTGTTTAAGGATTAAGCAGAGGACCCACAGGTTAGAGATATGAAACATAAAAGTCCGCATATGCACAAAATGGCACCCTGATGAGCCTGATAGACTGCATTGCATTATAACCAGTAGGGAGGCGAGGTTAGGTATGTTTTTAGCATCATTGTTGAGACGTATTGCATTTAGTTACTACGATTATAAAGCTTATAATTTCAATATTGAAAAAACAGACTTTGTTGTCATCCATATTCCCGATAAGATTGGCGATGCTATGGCCATCTTTCCTGTTATTCGGGCGCTTGAATTGCATAAAATTAAGCATCTTTTAATTGTAATGTCGACAATTAATTTAGAAGTCTTTAATGCGCTTAAACTTGAACAGACTAAATTAACATTAGTCACAATGACTATGCAGGATCACGCAACATTAAAAGAAATAAAAGATTTAGCAAAGAACATAACACAGCAATACGGTACGCCGGATCTTTGCATTGAGGGGATGCGTAAAAAGAACCTGAAAACGATGTTATTTATCAGTCAGTTGAAAGCAAAAACGAATTTTCAGGTTGTTGGTATAACCATGAATTGCTTCTCCCCTTTGTGCAAGAACGCGTCCCGTATGGATCAGAAACTCCGGGCTCCCGTACCTATGACATGGGCATTTATGATGCGTGAGGCGGGTTTTCCAGCAGTCAGGCCAATATATGAATTGCCACTAAGTGAAGATGTACTCGATGAGGTGCGCGAGGAAATGCGATCGTTAGGATCTTACATTGCGTTCAATTTAGAAGGTAGCTCGCAGGAACGTACATTTTCATTATCGATTGCAGAAAATCTAATAGCAAAAATTCAAATTGAAACAGATATGCCAATAGTGATCGTTCATGGACCCAAAGGTGAAGATAAAGCCAGGGCATTAGTGGATTGTTATAATAATGTCTACCGTTTATCCTTACCACCCTCGATTAAACGTTCAGCAGCAATCATAAAAGATGCTTATATCGCAATAACTCCTGACACCTCAATATTACATATGGCAAGTGCCTATAATACTCCCGTTGTTGCAATTTATGCTGATTACAAAACGCGATGGCCCGCAATGGCCGATGTTTCGGAGTCAGTCGTCGTTGGGCAAAAAATTGACAATATAAGTCTGGATGAATTCGCAAAGGCATTAAAAAGTGTTTTGGCGAGAATATGAGACAGTACTTATGCATAGTAATGCCGATCTGTTATGAACGGTGGTGTCATCAATACTCTGAGGCTGGTCAATCATCACAGAAAACCAGCCTTTGGATCAAAGCTGTACTCACCGAAAATGATCATAGTCACACCGAACGCGAATCTGGCGGTATCGCATTTTTATTTATTCATTTTCTGTGAGAGAAGAGCAAGCTCTATAGAGGGAATGTAAAAAAAGAGTGCCCCGAATGGAGCACTCTTTAAGAAATTATAGAGGAAAATCAGATGTTTTTATAACATGTCGCATAAGCAAACCCAAGCTTTTCAAATACGCTTTGATCACCTGTTGCCAGGGAAACTACGTATTGTTCGCTTGAGTTTGCGGGACTAGATGACCAATACATATTTGATTGAAAACCAGCGTCAGTCGTGTAATGCCCCATATCTCCCCATTCACTGTACAGTGACCCGATGCCTCGGGAACGACTATGGTTTAAATGGTCTGCACGGGGAAGTGTGTAGCCATTGCTACTGCAAAAATTTTCAGCAAGGCTGTATATCATGAAAGCATCGCCGGCGTTCACCCACCAACTCTTCACACGGATTTCGTATACATAGCTAGGGCCTCCTGATTTTGGCGTCGCCGTAATCCTTTCCCAATTGCTGCCGACATTTTTAAATGTCACTTTACCGGTAGCATCAACATCGACCCAGGAGGCAGAGCTTGAAAACTCATAATCAGCCGCCGTTTTTCCTGGGGCAAAGTTGTCATTATTCAACTGATAATACGCCCCGGTGAACCCCTGCGAAGGGAATGTAGTTGTCGGTAGGTCAGTACCATTGACTGATACTGTACCGCTCATTATTTTGTCTTCTGCTCGAGTGAATTGTATTGTGGTACTCAGACCAGCTTGATGAACACCATTCAATACAGGGATCAGCGTTGCGATACCCTCTCCGCCGCCTGTAACAGTGGCTTTGTAATCACCGTTGATATTTAGACTGTAATCAATTGCGCTAATTTTTATATAGGGCACGTTGGTAATGACTCCAACTTATTGATAGTGTTTTATGTTCAGATAATGCCCGATGACTTTGTCATGCAGCTCCACCG
>NZ_JAVUPQ010000083.1:0-15864 GCF_032029835.1 Escherichia sp. AM3
TTACGCCCCATCACAGCCATACCGACAACCCCGATCTGTTGCTTGGACATTACTTACTCCTGTCTGGTGTGGTCACTACGACGCGTGCGTCGCTTTGTTAAGGCATATTACATGAAACATACATTAAGGTATAGAAATTATGCAACCAATATGAAAGAAGCAATAATAATTATACTGATTCATATATATTTCAATAAATGCAAAATTGCGATATACAAGTCAACACAGCACTTAATAACCCTCACAATATTATACAGCTATTACTATGGATTTACTTATTATGTTTAGAAAAGGAAAGAACTGAATTCGTCAGGCTGTCAATCAGTTTTTAAAAATAATGCAGGTGATATTATTAGAGTGATAAGCCTAGGAAACACTATCAAGAAACAATATCTTTGGGTATTAAATAAAATCGTAATGGGTTCTACACTGCAATGAGAATCAATGAGTTATGTTAATACGATTTTCCATTTATCTCAGCGAGGCGATCTTTTTTAAATTAAAAGCACCTCTATGAACTTTCAGAATAACTCCATGATTGAAAAAATAATTCATAATAGTCAAGGATAAAAATTCTACAATTAGAACGCTATAAGCAGCACCATATACTCCAAAAAAATATACCATGGTTGTTGAAATGGGTATACTCAACCCCAAAACCAAAAGGGTTTTCTTTGATAAATATTTATACCCTGACAATCTAACTATATACCTATTGGATATAAAACCCATTGCCGTTATAACGGTCGAAATACACAATATGATTATTATCCCATAAGAATTAACATATTGCTCTCCATAGAGTAATAAAATTACTTTTTTTCCAAAAAAATAAAAAAACAGTGGAAATACTGACAAAATAATAAAAACAAAAGATAATAAACCCGATGTTTTATCCTGGGCTTTCAAGTCGTCTTTCTCAGAATATATCTTCGAAAGGAATGAAATTGCAAGAGCGTTACCTATGAAAACCCAGGCGGTCCCGAGTGTTAGTGCAACAGAGTAGATACCAAGTTCATAGCTGCCATCAAAGTAAGAAAGTGTGAACTGATTTATTCTTGAGTAAAGAGTCATTGAAACTGTAGATATCACCAATGGTATTCCGTTTGTAAAGAGATATTTGTTATAGCGCCATTTATTCTTTCCTTTAACAACATATACCTTTGGTGTATAGACAAGGCGGATTAAAAAAGGGATTAAGGTGGTTAGTACTATTGGTATAGCTAAAAAATAAATTGGCCATTCAAAAAAAGCGATAACGTAGCGAAAAATCAAACCAATAAGCAATCCGATCACGTTGGCAATAGTGTTGAACTTCGAATTTAGAGTCGCATCATTATATATAGTAAAAACGTCCATAGACGTAAAAAAACATGCTAAACACACAGAAATCAAAAATACATAATTAATAACATCACTTTTATTATAAAAAAACAAAAGTACAAAAAAAGACAATATAAAATATATCCCACCACGAATAAGAAAGGTAGAATAAATCAGTTTTAGACCAGATAAAACCTTTTCCGAAACACGCTTAAAAATAATATTATCACAACCTAACTGAGCTATCACTTGAATAACTTGAAATATGGCAATAGCTAAAGCTAGTTGACCGAATCGGAAAGGACCGATGTATTTAGCAACAAATGAAGTAACAAAAAACAACCCAAATAAAGTGACTATCTTTTCAGACATCATCCAAGCTGCATTAATAATACTATTTTTTTTCATTTCTATCCTTCATGATATGTAAGAATGCATCCACAATAAACCAGGCCAAATAAAAGGAACTAATGAAATTATTTTTACGCAGTATAAAAATAAATAAGTTAGTCAGTGAATTTAATAGATCCCTAAGCTTCGCACAAAATCCCTCTAAAATAAGAGGGTATTAATACTAGGCCTTATCGATAAATTTAAACTATGAATATTGCTTAATTAATGCATACCACAATCTGTCAGCATCATCACATTAAACATTATTAACACATTTTAATGATGAATTTGAAATATTATATATTACAAACCCCAGACGTACCTTTCAATTTGAATGATTCGTACTTGTCAGTAATATAATTTAAAATTTCGTTGTTAAATCTTTCCACAGAGAATTTTTCTGCATTGTTCCTGCAATCATGAAGATTAAATGATTCAAAATCATTATCGAAATTAGTAACCGCTTCAATTATATCTGCCACAGTTTGTTTCTGAAAGAATAATCCAGTGGGTTTATCAACACCAAGAGGGCGAATAGTTTCCAGTGCCCCCCCCTTACCAAATGCAATAACTGGTGTCCCGCAAGCCTGAGCCTCTACGGGTATAATACCAAAATCCTCTTCTGCAGCAAAAACAAATGCTTTAGCGTTACGCATATATTCCTGCATGACTGAATCAGGTTGATAACCTAAAATTTCAATGTTTGTCTTAGCCTTACTTTTAATTTTTTGCATCTCGGGACCATCCCCAATCACAACCAATTTTCGATTGGGCATTTCCGAAAAGGCCTCAACGATCAAATCAATCCTCTTATATGGTACCAATCGAGATGCAGTGAAAAAATAATCTTCTTTATTAAAATTTAATTCAAATCTATTTACATCAACAGGAGGATAAATAACATCAGCATCACGACCGTATACTTTTTTGATACGTCGCGCAATGAATTGAGAATTTGCAATGAAGTGATCTACGCCATTAGCAGTACGGCAATCCCATAATCTAATTTTATGCAAAAGCATCCGTGCTATATATGATTTAATGCCTTTATCAAGGCCTACTTCTCTTAAATATTGGTGTTGTAAATCCCAAGCATAACGAATTGGAGAATGAACATAGCTTATATGCAATTGATCAGGACCTGTTAATACCCCTTTGGCCACAGCATGGCTACTAGAGAGAATGATTTCATGCTTTGAAACATCCAATTGTTCTATAGCAAGTGGCATGAATGGTAAGTATCGCTGGTAGTTACTTTTTGCCTTAGGTAATTTTTGAATAAAAGTTGTTTTTGCTCGTTTATTCATAAACCGACTTCGAGATTCATCCGAAAGAAAATCAATAACTGAATAAAGATCAGACTGGGGAAACAGTTTTATAAATTCTGCAATAACTTTTTCCGATCCTGCATAAGTTACTAACCAATCAGCAACAAGACCAACACTAACATTTTGTAGCATAAATACCTCTACTTATAAACTTTAAAATAAAATACAGGTTGTCACTTTTAAACTATTAATAAATTATCAATTGCAAAGCTCTTTTAAATGGTAAGATTTGAGTCTCGCAACTACCATGTAAATGTATAATATATAAAATTCAACAACACTTATTTTCAAAAGATGATAAGAACTTAAATGCTAATCAAAGCTCTACCTTAATAAAGAATACATCACTATAACCTTTTGAAATGCTGCGAATCTTATCTTTATCAACAAATATATGAGTAACTCCCTTTTCATAAGTGTGATCTAATTGATATTGTTTTCTCTTAGATGAAACTAAAGTTATATGCCGAGGGTTATTTTTTGTCATAAGGGAATAATTCAGTTGATTATAATCAACGTGTCCATTATATAGCACGGCAATAACTATCCTATTTGGACTAATTTTCACTCCGAAAAAATAATCATCAGTATCAATTGAGCTTTTCATATTACTTTGTACATCTTGAACCGCTAGTTCACCAGAACCGTATAAGTCATTTAATAAGACAAGCTCATTACCATTTTCAGTGAGAACTGTAGTTCCATCTTTTAGTGTTGTAGCTAAGCCATATTGCTTTTTTTCACGACTTGCCCAAGCTGGATACCAAAAAATTTTATAAGTATCTGATTTTGCCCAATTATGACTAAGCGCCCAACTCATGATTTTAAGGTACGAAGACAGCAAATTTCCAGGTTTCGATGAATATCCTAATTCACTTTGCCAAATTCCGTCTGCTTTATTTGTTTTGATATACTTATCATATAGTTTTATATAGGATTTATAACCTCGGTAATGAATATCAATTATATCCGTATACTTTATAGCACCTAATCCCTCCAATACATAATCAAACTCACTTATACTATTGGATAGTGGCCAACCGCCAAACACTACCTTGCCGTTGTTTTTCTTTATGATTTTTGCAGCGGGTATATAGATTTTATTCACAAAATCTTCATTATTTCCCAACCAAAATTTGGCCTTCAAAGTAGGCTCATTCCAGACTTGGAAATAAGTAATATTATACGGGTATGCACGATAACGTTTTACTGTAGATTCAACAAATCCATTCCATGAAGATGTTTCAAGAGGAGGTGAGCCAATTTTACCTTTTATACTTTTGTTCCAAACAGGAGCATATGCAAGTACAGGTAGAACATCGTAACCTAATTTTTTGGCCCTAATAATTTCATTATCATATTTTGTATAATCATAATTCCCCTTTACCGATTCGATTTCACTCCATGGAACATCTATTCTGATTATACTAATCCCTTGTTTTTTCGAAAGTTCTGGAGAGGAGATTCCATTGGAACCATTAAGGTCACTAAATGTGACTGCAGATACCTGTGTACTAAAATAAAAAGCCTGTACTATTAGTAACACTAAGACTGATAATTTTCCCATCTGCTTTTAACCTTTAATGTCATCCGCCAGAAAGATTGAGCATATATTTTTTTAATGCTTTCTTTGTACATCTCGTACGAGAAACTATCAGGGTTATTTAGCTTATTCTTACCTTTCTTATCAGCCGCTTGTGTAATGACCTCAGAAAGGTCACTATCTTCATAATCAAATTTGTAATTATACAATGTTTCTTCTGCCATTTCCGCTAACCCTCCATAATTAGGAACAACAACTGGTAAACCAGCTTCGGCTGCTTCAACAATCGAAACAGGAGCATTTTCTAACCATATAGAAGGCAACACAAAAATATGGTATTTTGAGATTTCTGTAATCAGTAAATCTCTATCAATAAAACCGTGAAAAAGAATCTTGAAACCTTCCCTACACTTGATAGATTTAATTTCCTCCGCTGACTCACCAGCGCCATAAATATGTAAATGAATGGCTTGTGTTGTTTCATGATTTACTTTTTTAAT
The DNA here is from genome assembly GCF_032029835.1 of Escherichia sp. AM3. Lineage (NCBI taxonomy): Bacteria > Pseudomonadati > Pseudomonadota > Gammaproteobacteria > Enterobacterales > Enterobacteriaceae > Escherichia > Escherichia sp. AM3. The sequence continues at coordinate 5,088 of NZ_JAVUPQ010000083.1, forward strand.
AAACTCTACTATACCTTTTTCAGGAGTCAATCGCCCCACATATACTATATGAATTGAGCCATCATTCAACAAAATCTGCCGCTCCGTATTAGCTATAGAAACCGGATTTCTAATAACGCTTATTGGTTTGATTATACCATAATTTGATAACGTAGACTTCATAAAATGGCTTGGTGAAATGATAATATCAATAACTTCTCTCAAATTTAAAAAATTATAGCATATAGCGTGTTGCATGACTTTAAGGAGCGAATGTGCATATGACCGATGATCAAATTTCCTGAATAAAGTTGACTCTTTCCTGTTATAATCAAAATTAAATCTTTTATTATCTTTAAAGTATTGAAAACCACTGTTAGGACAAATTATATGGTAGTCATGAGCAGTGAATATAATTTTAATTCTTGCTCTTTTTTTATATTTCTTTAACGCATATAACACCGATGGAGAGAGGTAATGATAATAATTATGTAGATGAACGATGTCTGGTTTGAAATCTATTAATTTTTCCAAAAGTTTTTCATAGTAACCTATAGAGAAAACATAAGAAATAATGGTTGTTTTTCCTTGTGAAACAAAAATCTCATTTTGGTATCCTAGCTCTTCACAAACCTTTATAGTATCTCGCAATACAGCCTCAGCACCACCGCCTTCATAACTATCTGATATATGCAACACTTTCATTTTGTGACCTTGTAAATTTTTTCTTTTATGTCTGGGAATTTTTTTTTGAGTTTATATTTACAAACTGAAGTTAATATTGAAATACTAAAATTACCAAATAATTCGGCAAGACTAATATCAACATTCCTATTGATTTTATCTTGAATATAGAGATTGCGTAGATTATCTTTTGACAAGATGTCTTTATGTTTTTCAATAAATAAATTATACCCAATTTCAGCCTTGGAAGAATTACTTATTCTTCCCTCTTCATGATCAATATTCCATTGATAATTATATTTTTCAATCCTATATCCGTTTCCGATTTTTTTAGTAAGATTTATCCATGCATCATAGTCTTGCCATGCTGGCAAGTGTTCATCGAATCCCCCACTTTCCTTTAAAAAAACGGTTTTTGTAAAAACTTGATTTCCAACAATATTTCTTGATAACAAACTTTCTAGTGTAATAACACGCTCATCAATTTTCTGTTTGAACAAACCACTAGATGTTTTTGTTATATGACCTGCACTTATATATGCATATTTATCTAAATTTGGTGAGTCAATAAAGTCAGTAAGTCTTGAAGGAAGAAATTCATCATCATCATCTAGTCCAGTAATATATTCTCCATCAGCAATATTTATTAACTTGTTTCTAGAACAACAGGCCCCCATTGGAGATTGGTTTTCAATATATATAAAATCAGAAAATTTTGATCTATATTCTTTTATTATTTGGTCATATGATTCTGATGAACCATCATTACATACTAAAACTTGGAAGTTTTTATAAGTTTGAGTTAATAATGAATCCAATGCCCTAGCTAACATTTTTGGACGATTGTGAGTAGGAATATAAATACTGACAGTTTTATGCATTTTTCTTCCTTAATACTATACCGCGATGAGATGATATTATTGAATAAGCCTCTACATCGAAATCTACGTAGCTCATAGCACCTATTATCGAATCCTCACCAACAACTATTTCACCGATTACACAAGCATATGCCCCAAATTCGACATTATCTTTAATGATAGGACATTTTGTTTCACGCCCAGTCTTTTTATTATATTTATTCCCGATTGTGACACCATGTCTTAATATAATCCCACTACCTAATACTGCACCAGGATTTATAATTATCGAATTAGGATGAAAAATTTTTATACCCCAACCGATTTTTGTCTTAGGCTTTATTTCAATACCCCATAGAAACTCTACAACGCAATAGTAAGAAAAAACAAAAATAATGAATATATATTTTAGGGGGTTTCTAGATTGGCTAAAGAATAAAGATGATAATCTGTATAAAAATATTATCACCTTACTTTTTAAAACTGGCTGAGACCTTATTTCTCTATAAAACATATTAATCCATTTAATCATTTACATTCCTTCTTCCGAAAAATTTCAGATAGCATATCCCAAATAATATAAAAAAGGGTATCATTTGTGAAGGGGTTGTTATACGATGCTCAGTCGCCGATGAAAATATGCATGTCCAAAATGCTAAACTTAAGGCCATAAATATACCAGGTTCAACTTTTTTTATAGCAATTATTTTTTTATTAATTTCATTAAATAATAAAATAAAAAGGAGGTACCCCACAACACCTAATTCTGCAAGGATTGTGAATGTTGAATTATGTGCATGGGCTTCAGAATGTCTTACCATAGCTCCTTCTTTAATTGCTAATAAATGCGGTATTACATCTGAATATCGATAATATAAATCATCATAACTACCAAAACCTAGTCCTAGTAATGGTGAATGAATAAAATTATCAAAAGCCCTTGGCCACAAATAATATAACCGATCAATGAATGTCCCTACCCTCTGGAAGTCTATACCTTGGGCGGCACTGGATACAGTATAATTTGCATTTTCAGACATAATCTTACCCATTGATACCCATGTTGGATATGTTTCTTGAACTATAAAAAACTGAATGAGTAAAAATATTGTAAATACAAGAAACGGTTTTTTGAATTTTATTAAGGAATATCCAAAGGCAGCCATTATGGCCAGAATGCTTCCTCTCGAATTGGTCATATACAAGAAAAAGATAAACATAATAGCATAAAATAAATATAACTTATTCTTACTATGCAGATATATCCCTAAGGCCATTGCACCAATTACTGAATAAAAGCCCCCCGCAGCATTATGCGATAAAAAGAAGAAATGATGCACTGTAGCACCGCCTTCTTCCGGGACTTCTTTTGGCATTATAAGAAAGGCAACGAATGAAGCTATCGAAAAAATGACAAATGCTCGTTTGAGCCATTTATCAATATCAATATCAATATTTAATGGTAAAAATATAAATACCAGTAATATTAAATAGCTAATTATAAAATTCCCATCTTTTCTATAAAAATCAAATTCTAAGAAAGAGCTTGGGTTATATATTAACGTTGAGCCAATAACGTAGATATATAACAATAAAAGATAAAGCTCAATTTTTTTAAATTTTAAAAAATCAGTTCTGTAAAAAATACCTATTACCGAAATAGGTGTTAGTAAGAGCACTAAGACACTAATTGGCACGTAATTTGTTACAGAAAAAATTAATGATAATATTATTATCGCTTTCGAAAGTGTCCTCACATAATTTTCCTTTAATGCTAATTAACTTTAACAAAAAATATTTAATTTAATAAGCACCATCTTTCTTAAGTACAACGCCAATTGTTTTAAATAATATAGCAATATCATTCCACATTGACCAATTTTTAACATACCAAGCATCTAAATAGACACGAGTATCATAATCGACATCACTTCGGCCACTAACTTGCCATAACCCTGTCATTCCCGGTTTAATTAATAGATAGTAATCTACTTCATCATTATAGCGTTCAAGTTCAGCAGTAATGATTGGACGAGGCCCCACAAGACTCATTTCTCCTTTCAAGACATTGAACAACTGTGGTAATTCGTCAAGGCTTGTTCGACGTAGAAATTGTCCGATTTTAGTAATACGAGGGTCATCTTTCAATTTAAATGTGGCATCCCATTCAGCCTTTGCTTTAGGATCATTTTCCAACAACCTTTCCAGAACCTCTTTTGAATTAACGACCATTGAACGAAATTTCAAACATTTGAATGGCTTCCCACCTTTACCTACCCTTTCATGCCCATAAATCGCAGAGCCACCATCCTTTTTAACTTTCTGACTGATATATAGCAATACAGGAGATAGTACTATTATTATCGAGAGGGACCCAACAATATCAAATGCGCGCTTAAGAGCACGTGATGACCATTTAGCTAGGTTTTGTTGCACCCTAAAAATCATCACTTCATGACTGAATATAAATGACATGTCAGTACTATCCAATGGCATTCCTCGCAATGTTGGTATTACTGATACATAGCGATAACCACGAATCATAAACTCGCGAAGCCAATTGTTACGAATTTCACTTTGATGACTCTCTACAGCGACTATAAATTGAGTGTGCTTATCAACAGTTGTCAACCAGGTTTTATCAACACTTATTACCTGGACACTATCAATAGTATTTTTGGAACCATTATTATTGTCATCTACATCAACAAAGCCAACAACATTTAAACCAAGGTTATTTTCGCTATTAATTGCTTTATACGCCTCGTGAGCATTTTTTCCATTCCCTATTATCCATGTATCACGCATCCATAATCCCAATGAATTTAAAATATATTTCGCTGTCATACGTAACAATGGTACTAATGCAGCAGCAAAAACCCACGTCATTAACCAGACATAACGTGAAAAATACCATTTTGCAAAAGCGATTATTGCAACTTCAATGATAGCGAATATAACAAGTGTGCGTAAAATCTCTTTCAGTTCAAACCAAAATGTTTTACGATAAAAATAGTGCCGTAATCTAATACCATACCAAGCAACACAACAGACACCTAATAACCAATGTAAACCTATCCACCCTTCGATTTGATCTTGTGGAACTCTCTGTTGAAAATGCTCAAGAGTTAATGATAGTACACCTAAGGCTAAATATAGAGATAGAGTTAAGCTAATGAAATCTACTACCGCAAGTGTAATACTGCAGCTAACGTTTCTTGCCAAATGCGTCATAATTTCCTCGCAAATACGCGTCAAAATAATAAAGCTATAGTAGGACTCTACATTAAGTAGAGTCTATGGTTTTGTCAGTCTATTTTTTATCATAATAAGAATAGCCATAATGATTATGGCCATATCTATAGTAGCTGCTAGCTTTCTTTACAACACCGTTAAGTATACAGCCTTTGACTACCACACCACTTTGCTCAAACCGCTTCATACTTACATCAATTTCTTTAACAGTATTTTTTTCAAAGCGAGCGACTAATAGACATGTTCCAGCATATCGACCAATAATCGCAGCATCTGTCACTGCCAAAATTGGAGGTGTATCTATTATAATTAAATCATAATTTTGTGAGGCCCAATTTAATAATTGTTCAAAACGCGGATGCATAAGTAATTCAGCTGGGTTTGGAGGAATTTGTCCACGACCAATGTAATCAAATCCCCCCCCTTCTACTTTATCAATGACCATTTCAGCAGCGGCTTGTCCAGATAAAAACTCAGATAATCCTTTATCGTTTTTATGACCAAACATTTTATGAGCATATCCCTTACGAAGGTCAGCATCAATGAATAAAACTTTTTTCCCTGTAATTGCTATAGTGGCTGCCAAGTTACTGCTAATAAAAGTTTTACCTGCGCTTGGACTAGCACCCGATATCATTAGGACATTATTTTTTGCTTCCATCATTGCAAAATGCAAACTTGTGCGTAAACCACGAATGGCCTCAACAGCTAAATCGGCAGGATTACCAACAGCAAGCAATGTGTCTGACTGATTTTTTCTGACTTTCCCTGACTGACGAGCATTTTTTGTAAGCCATTCAGATATTGGAATACTTGCATACACGTTTATTCCGATTTCTTCGAGTTGCTCTGGGGATTCGATACCACGGCGTAGAAACACTTGGAACAATACCAGTACAACCGAAACGATTAGTCCTAAAACAACACCTATTACAATTATGATAGTCTTCTTTGGTCTTACAGGATTAGGATCTGTTACAGCATTATCAATAATTCTAACGTTGCCAATAGCACTTGATTTGGCAATGTTTAATTCTTGTTGCCGATTTAGCAATTGCAAATATACAGCACGACCAGATTCAACATCTCGACTTAATCGCAGAACCTCCTGCTGGGTCGAGGGCATACTACTAACGCGCTTATTAAGTTTAGATTTTTCTTCTTGAAGTGTTTGCCGTTTTTCCATTAACGCCTTATAAGTAGGATGTTCCTTAGTATATAGCTGTGAAACTTCTGCCTCACGGAAGGTTAATTCATTTAGTTGATTATCAACGTTAACTATTTGATCAAGTACTGATTTAGCTTCCATATTCAAGTCAACAGAGTCTTTTTGCTTACGATAAGCATTTAACTTGTCTTCCGCAGAATCTAATTCGGCACGAACTTTGGGTAATTGTTGATTTAAAAACTCGAGACTTTTAGCATCCTGCGCAGCTTGTCTAGCAATGTTCTGTGCAAGATAGTTCTGACTGATACTGTCCAAAATATGAGATATTCTTTTTGGGTTATCTCCAGTAAGAGTCAACGTTAACATTCCCGTATCTTTACCCAAATCAGCAACGCTAAAACTTTTTAAAAGATCAGAAATGGCCTTTAATCGAGGCAACTGTGTAATAACAAATTGATCTCCAGGTTTAGCATCGATTTCGTTAACCAGTAATGATATCCCTTTTTCATTTAATAACGTCCCTACAACCCCATTGAGTTGAATACCATCGCTATTGATCGAATAATTTTCTTTATCTTTTACTGTTAATATTATACTAGGAGTATTATTACTAATATCGTCACTATCAGGCAAATATAACCGAGTAATATCAATATTACCTGGTTTTTCTCCCATTAATCTTGCTAACCCACGGCCAATAACAGGAAAATATTTTTGTTCAATTTGAATCTGAAGGTTTAAATCATCTATAGTTTTGCCAAGAATCATTCGAGATTGTAGCAAAGCTGTTTCAGGTGCAGATTGGGGTTGGCCATCAGGTAAAACCTGACTTAGACTGCTTAGTATAGCATTACCTTGCTTCTGCTCTATTTGAATTAGCGCATCCGTCTCATAGATAGGAGTCGCTAATAATGCATAGAGTATTGCAAATAAGGTAAAAACCGATGTTATAGATATAATAAGCTTACGATGATCAATTAGCTCACCGATAACGCGACCTAAATCTATTTCATCAGATCCTAGTATCGTTGATTGCTTAGATGTGACTGAAGTCATGCAATATTTCCTGAAAATTATTCACCTAATTTCTCAGCCCAACGCTTGCTTGCTTGTTCAAGCAATTGATATACCGAGTCGAATGCTTCATCACTCATACGGTATGGGTCTGGGATTTCTTTACTATCAAGCCAGTGTCCAAACAGCATAGTTTTACCACGTGCTTCAGGTGCTATCCGGCTAATTTGTTCTAGATGAGAATATTCCATCACGAGTAAAAGATCATACTGTCGAGCTAATGCAGAGGTAAATTTTGTCCCACGGTGGCCTTTGAGACAAAGACCATTTTTTTCAGCGACGCGAATTGCGGATTCATCTGCTGCATGATCAACCAATGCCCCAACCCCAGCGGAATTAATCTTTTTGCTTGGTAATAGCCGTCTTAATAAACGCTCACCAATTGGAGAACGGCAGATATTTCCTGTGCAGATCACTAAAATTGAATCAAACATTAGTTTGGCCATCTCTTAATGTATCGTACTGTTTCCGTCATATCATGAACACCTGATATTGTAGGTACGAGCTGTGATATAACACGATTCCAACGAACAAGAGGTGCAGTCGTTACATATACAATGTCATAAGGTTGTAGTTGAAATTCTGTACCTAAGACCATTGCTGAAGCATCCTGAGCATTCAATTGATATATATCTGCTATTTTTCCTGTCCTATCACCTTTTAACTGACGTACAACAAATATCCCTGTAGCATCGCTCATTTCTTGAGAAATACCCTCAGCATTACCAAGCGCCTCTGCAAGGGTCATACCGCTGCGGTCCATTTTCAATGTACTTTGCTTACCGACCTCTCCCATGACAAATACTTTGAGATCATCATTACTTGGAATGAATAATATATCGCCATGGTATAATAAATGATTCTGGGTTAGATCTCCTTTCTGCATTAGTGCATATAATGAAATCTTTGTATCTTTACCGTTATGAGTAAGAACAACGTTTCTCCAGTCAGCATCAGCCGCAAGCCCCCCTGCCGCATTGATAGCATCCATCACAGTTAGGGGAATATTTGTAATGGCCTGTTTTCCAGAGTTTGCAACTTCACCAGTTACATAAACCTTTTGTGACCGGAATGCAGCTATGCTGACATCAACTTGAGGGCTTTCAATATATGTAGTTAATCGGCTTGTAATATCTTGTCGTACTTGACTTACTGTTTTTCCAGCTACCTGAACCTTACCTATGTAAGGATAAAAAATAGTTCCGTCAGAATTTACCCAGTTACCCGTATCACTTGCACTACGATATTGACCAGCAGGTGTCGTTAATTCCGGATGATCCCATACCGTAACCATGAGCACATCACCCACACCAATGCGATACTCATAACTTTTTAATAGGTTATCCAACTGAGGATTCGAGCGTGCTATAACCGGTTCCGGACGGAGTTGATCTATTAGACCTGGCGTCATAGGATAAACATTCACCAGCTTATCCAAATCGTAGTCGCTATCCGGGAGTTCTACCACGTTTTTACGCAGACTGTTCAATCCCTGACCAGGGATGATTGTACAACCTGATAAAAACCCAATTGCCAATGCTAATGCCGAAAATCTAACAAGTTTTTTCTTCATAATGTCACATCATCAGTAAATCAAAATTTGCCAATTCCTGAGCAGCTGTCACAGCCGTTGCTTCCCTGCCGGCTTGTGGAGAGATAAAAGCTGACTGCGTCCTGCAGCGCTACCACCCTCTCTCCTCTATTTTCAGCATTCAGCCTTATAAACTAAACGGTATTTCTATCCCTGCACTGGCCCCAACGTCATCGCTGTCGCTGTTGTTCGCGTTGGTGTACCACAGTGAAGTATTCAAGCGGACCGACTGATAAACATCTCCGCTCCAGCCAAGCTGTAAACCCTTGAGGGTATCAGCATGAGGGAACGCTTTATTAATAGACTGGTTCTCCGGGTTAACTTTGGCGTACACCAGGCGCGTGCTCCAGCGTTGGTTATCTTCGGTAATAAGCTCAACTTTACCAGCAATAAGTTGACCATCTCCGCCCATCGCATCGCCCAGTGGATACCCTTGTTGGTAATAACCATCTTTGTAGATGTGGTGGGTATAGCTGTAATTGGTCCGGCTCATATTGGTACGTGTATCATGCGCTTCCACATACCAGTTAACCGTATCCTTACCCCAGCCGTGGTGTCCTTCAACCCCGCCAAGAAACATATTCGCAGATGGTAGGTAACCAGACTCATCCTCACCAACCATCTGCCCATAGAAACTCACTGGCCAGCCAAGGGTTGGTTCAAGTTTGAACTTAAAGTCAAACCCTGCCAGCTGGTTACCCGGTTCGTTATCTGTCCCGGTATTATCATGGCCAGTGAAGCCATCCCAGAAACTGCTGAATGATTGCGGTCGACCTTCCCCGCCCCACTGCATAATGCGCGACGCGCCTAATTCTAAAGACTGGAACGGCGTGAAGGTGAAACGACCACCAATAATTTTAGCATGGGGCACAGCGGTGTACTGATTCATCTGGCTGGCAGAGATCTGGTACTGCCATGGACCCACCCAGCGCAGCCACCAGGTTTCCGGCGCCGCCTGCTCGGCTCGCTGCATCAGGAAACCGGTCATCGGTCGCATCGCATCCCCGCGGATCAGGCTTCCTTCATAGCCCGGTCCCCACCACTGCGGAACCTGACCAAAAGAGAGCCACTGGTTCCAGAACTTCACCGCGCCGTAGGCGCCGTTGGCGTTGAAGCGCGATCCGTTGCTGATCCGCTCCCCCCCTTCGACGTTACCCTGAAGGTGGACATCCCACCACTCGCCGCTGTTGTTAAACGCCAGGCCTAAGGAGTTATCCGCCGGCTGCGTCTGACCAAACCCCTGCGGGGTGCCCGGCTGGTCGGTCGAGGTGTAGCCGGTGACCCGGAAATCGGCTTTTAAAGCAGACAGTCGCTGGTTGATACGGGCCAGCACCACTTGCTCAGAAGAATAGGATGGTTTGGCCTTTTTTAGTGCCCGGGCGATCTCTTCCTGGCTCAGCGGCCAGGTCGACAGGCTTAGATGGATGACCCCACGATCGGAAAGCCAGGCAAGGTCGTTTCGCAGATCGTTATCATTTACTACTAACCCGGCCGCGTAAGCCTGGGCTCCCAGTGAGGAAAGCAAGCCCAATGTCACGGCAATGCGCGCAATTTTTATCATTGTACAAGATCCATTTTCAGCCCCGCTGTCGCATCTCAATGAGAATGAGGGGAATACCAAGATAGAAAGCGCTCGCGGCACCAGCTGACTTCACTGTGCAACACCGGCGAGGCAAGTACAGTTACCCTAAGCTGCTTGAAACCCTTATAACATCCACCCAGCTCACAATGTAGGCGAATTTTACCGTACAGGCTATCGATGAGATGGGAAAGTTGATGTACAGGCGATATCAGCAGCCGCTCCTGACCCCTTTATGAGGATATCTGATGAGCATCATAGATATCTTATGGCGTTAATCACCCAAAGTGCATCGATTTTTATAGCCGTTCAGAGAAGGTATTTTGTGCAGCCGCACGTGGTTTCAGCGACGCTACCGCCCCTGGCTTAACAGCTACCAGCGCACTGACTACCTGAACGGCGTATTTAATCGGCCTGTAGGTGATAAATTGGTCAGGCCTTTATTTTTTGCGGCGTTAAGTCTACGGGATTTCGGTCACAATTGGGAGTCTTGCTCCCGAATATCTGCCAATTGGTAATGACTCCAACTTATTGATAGTGTTTTATGTTCAGATAATGCCCGATGACTTTGTCATGCAGCTCCACCG
>NZ_JAVUPQ010000084.1:0-15424 GCF_032029835.1 Escherichia sp. AM3
TGATAGAAACAGAAGCCACTGGAGCACCTCAAAAACACCATCATACACTAAATCAGTAAGTTGGCAGCATCACCCTGGAGTTAAATTAATAATCACATAATCCAGACACTCCAGAGAATTTAGCAACCAAAAAAAGAATTCAGACCATTCCTCTTCGCGTAACTGAAGCATTGCCGAACGGGTATTTTGGCTTAATCTGCCAGAAGGATTGATCAATTCTAAATGTTCAATAAGCGCAGCCAAAACCGCCTCACTATCCGCCCCATTTTTAACGCCTGACTGGCTACTGTCTAAAATATTTATTTTCTGAATCACACCAAAAACAACGAAACAATAATTAAAAAAGGATTCTGTTGTTGTTACCGGGAACCGACTTTATCGGATATCGAAGTGCTATATTGATTTTTTTCACCCGTAAAGCAGGTGTCGAGTATACGTTCTGATGTGAAAGCGGATAGCGTCATCTGTATCGCTATCCGCCTTATGAAAATCTTATTCTCTTCGCAGGAGGCAGAATATGCCCAGAACGAGAATAGCTCCCACCACCGCCACCAGGAAGCTGTGCAGATTAAAACCACTGATGGAGCCGCCAATGCCAAACATGGTCGCCAGCCAGCCGCCGACCACCGCACCGACTATCCCGAGAATACAGGTCAGGAAAAATCCACCACCATCACGCCCCGGCATGATTAGCTTGGCGATAATGCCGGCTATCAGGCCAAAAATAATCCAGGCAATAATTCCCATGTTCAGGCCCTCGTTTCGATGAATCGGACGCAAGAAATGCTTACGTCAACGCTCTAAGTATAGGCAAGGGCGGGATCGATGCTGGGCGTATGTCGGCTGATTTAAGAACAACATGTAAAAAATATTCACGCATTTGTATTAAGTTTTGTTAACTGTGACCGATAAACCAAAGACAGTTTATCAGTCAGGAGTTTTTCCGCGTGAGTCATTACCATGAGCAGTTCCTGAAACAAAATCCGTTAGCCGTCCTGGGCGTGTTACGCGATTTGCACAAAGCCGCAATTCCTTTGCGTCTCAGTTGGAATGGCGGGCAGCTGATCAGCAAAATACTGGCAATAACCCCGGATAAACTGGTGCTGGATTTCGGCAGTCAAGCCGAAGACAACATCGCCGTGCTAAAGGCACAGCACATTACCATTACCGCCGAAACTCAGGGTGCGAAAGTCGAGTTTACTGTTGAACAACTACAGCAGAGTGAATACTTGCAGCTTCCGGCATTTATCACCGTACCGCCTCCCACCTTATGGTTTGTACAACGACGCCGATATTTCCGCATCTCCGCCCCACTCCATCCGCCTTATTTTTGCCAGACCAAACTGGCGGATAACAGTACGTTACGTTTCCGCCTGTATGATTTGTCGTTAGGCGGCATGGGCGCATTACTGGAAACAGCAAAGCCTGCCGAATTACAAGAAGGCATGCGCTTCGCTCAGATTGAAGTCAACATGAGGCAATGGGGTGTTTTTCACTTTGACGCCCAGTTAATCTCCATCAGCGAGCGCAAAGTGATTGATGGCAAGAATGAAACCATCACCACTCCCCGTCTGAGCTTCCGTTTTCTTAACGTCAGCCCGACGGTGGAGCGGCAATTACAGCGGATTATTTTCTCTCTCGAGCGAGAAGCCCGGGAAAAAGCGGACAAAGTGCGCGACTGATTTACATCGCGTCCAGTGCCTGCTCAAGTTTGTAGATATAGCGCGGAGCCTGCGGCGCAGGGTGATTTCGCGCTACGTGTTCGAGGAACTCGTCAGCATCCAAATCGTTGATTTTGCTGATCGCCTTTTTCCGATCTGACGAGAAAGTCCGTAGCAGCGCACCTGCCCCGTTAGCGTATGACACCACCAGCGCATATTGCAGTACCTTCGGATCTTCAATGCCTGCCAGCGGGCCGGTTTCCAGAATATTCAGGTAAGCCGCCCCCATTGAAATATTACGCTCTGGATTTTTCAGCTCGCTGGTCGTCGGCTCACCACTCCAGCCCATACGGCGATAAACATCACGTCCGGAGGTTGAAGCTTTTAACTGCATCAAACCAATGGCATTCGATTTACTCACCGCGTTCGGATTACCACCCGATTCGATAGCGATAATCGCCGTGATCAATTGTGGATCGACGCCCCAGGCTGCACCGGCTTTCTGGCTTATTGGCATCCACTGCATCGCACGTTGCACCGGAACTTTCGCGTTCCACGGCGGGTTCGTATAGTCATGCTTTGATGAACAACCCGCTAATAACACAATCAAAAAGGCAAACCATCTCAATTTCACTTCTTCTATCCTTATAGCCTGGAATCGCCGTTGAGGTGACAACGGCACACCTAAGCGGCATGATATACATTTCGTTTCTGTTGTCAGCAAGGAATTGCCATGTCTCTGTTTCACTTAATTGCCCCATCGGGTTACTGCATTAAACAGCACGCCGCGCTGCGTGGTATCCAGCGCCTTACCGACGCGGGGCATCAAGTCAATAACGTCGAGGTTATTGCCCGTCGTTGTGAGCGTTTTGCGGGTACGGAAACAGAGCGTCTGGAAGATCTCAATTCCCTTGCCAGACTGACTACCCCCAACACCATCGTGCTGGCTGTACGCGGCGGTTACGGTGCCAGTCGTTTACTGGCAGATATTGACTGGCAGGCACTGGTGGCTCGCCAACAACATGACCCGTTGCTCATTTGCGGACATAGCGATTTTACCGCCATTCAGTGCGGTCTTCTGGCGCATGGCAATGTCATCACCTTTAGCGGCCCTATGCTGGTAGCAAACTTTGGCGCGGATGAACTGAACGCCTTTACCGAGCACCATTTCTGGCTGGCGTTACGCAATGAAACCTTCACCATTGAATGGCAAGGGGAAGGCCCGACATGTCGGGCCGAAGGCACGTTGTGGGGAGGCAATCTTGCGATGCTGATTTCACTGATCGGTACACCGTGGATGCCAAAAATTGAGAACGGTATTCTGGTGCTGGAAGATATTAACGAGCACCCTTTCCGGGTCGAACGTATGCTGTTGCAGCTCTATCATGCGGGAATTTTGCCACGTCAGAAGGCGATTATTCTCGGTAGCTTTAGCGGCAGCACGCCCAATGATTATGACGCAGGTTACAACCTGGAGTCAGTGTACGCGTTTTTGCGTTCCCGCCTGTCGATTCCACTCATTACCGGCCTCGATTTTGGTCATGAACAACGCACGGTTACGCTGCCGTTGGGCGCACATGCCATTCTGAATAACACCCGGGAAGGCACTCAGTTGACGATTAGCGGTCATCCTGTTCTTAAAATGTAAAAAAATCACGCTTCAGGGCTAAGTAAAACGCTGTCTCTGCCGCTAATATGGTAGGGTTTATATAAGAGACAGCGTAATCAGGAGTAACCGACCGTTGGATGCCACAACAATAATTAGCCTTTTCATCTTAGGATCCATCCTTGTCACCAGCAGTATATTACTTAGTTCATTTTCTTCCCGTCTTGGCATTCCTATTCTGGTTATTTTTCTGGCGATCGGCATGCTGGCAGGAGTCGATGGCGTCGGCGGTATCCCGTTTGATAATTACCCCTTCGCCTACATGGTAAGTAACCTGGCACTGGCGATTATTTTGCTCGACGGCGGGATGCGCACTCAGGCCAGTTCCTTTCGTGTGGCGTTAGGACCGGCACTGTCGCTGGCGACGCTGGGCGTGCTTATCACCTCTGGTTTAACCGGCATGATGGCGGCGTGGCTGTTTAATCTTGATTTGATTGAAGGCTTATTAATCGGCGCTATCGTCGGCTCTACCGATGCTGCAGCGGTCTTTTCTCTGCTGGGTGGTAAGGGGCTTAACGAACGTGTTGGCTCGACGCTGGAAATTGAATCCGGCAGTAATGATCCAATGGCGGTCTTTCTGACGATTACCCTGATTGCGATGATCCAGCATCATGAGAGCAATATTAGCTGGATGTTCATTGTCGATATTCTGCAACAATTTGGTCTGGGCATTGTAATAGGTCTTGGCGGCGGTTATTTACTACTGCAAATGATCAACCGCATCGCCCTGCCCGCCGGATTATATCCATTGCTGGCATTAAGTGGCGGTATTCTGATTTTCTCATTAACTACTGCGCTGGAAGGTAGCGGTATTCTGGCGGTGTATCTGTGCGGTTTTCTGCTGGGTAATCGCCCTATTCGCAACCGCTACGGCATCCTGCAAAATTTCGACGGCCTCGCCTGGCTGGCGCAAATCGCCATGTTCCTGGTGCTGGGGCTGTTGGTTAACCCAAGCGATCTGCTGCCTATTGCCATTCCGGCGCTCATTTTGTCCGCATGGATGATATTCTTCGCCCGTCCCCTTTCGGTATTTGCTGGATTGCTCCCCTTCCGCGGTTTCAATCTGCGTGAGCGCGTGTTTATCAGCTGGGTAGGATTACGCGGCGCGGTGCCAATCATCCTGGCCGTGTTCCCGATGATGGCGGGGCTGGAGAATGCACGTCTGTTCTTTAATGTCGCCTTCTTTGTGGTTCTGGTTTCACTGCTCTTGCAGGGAACATCACTCTCGTGGGCGGCTAAAAAAGCCAAAGTGGTGGTTCCGCCAGTGGGACGTCCGGTGTCACGCGTTGGCCTGGATATTCATCCGGAAAATCCGTGGGAGCAGTTTGTTTATCAATTGAGTGCCGATAAATGGTGCGTGGGCGCGGCACTGCGCGATTTGCATATGCCAAAAGAGACGCGTATTGCGGCACTGTTTCGTGATAACCAGTTGCTTCATCCTACCGGCAGCACCCGACTGCGCGAAGGCGATGTGTTGTGTGTAATTGGTCGGGAACGCGATCTTCCGGCGCTCGGTAAACTGTTCAGCCAGTCGCCGCCGGTCGCGCTGGATCAACGCTTCTTTGGTGACTTCATTCTCGAAGCCAGCGCCAAATATGCTGATGTTGCGCTGATATATGGCTTGGAAGACGGGCGAGAATATCGTGATAAGCAGCAAACGCTGGGTGAAATTGTCCAGCAGTTGTTAGGCGCGGCACCGGTTGTCGGTGACCAGGTAGAGTTTGCCGGGATGATCTGGACGGTGGCCGAGAAAGAAGATAATGAAGTGTTGAAGATTGGCGTACGGGTGGCTGAAGAGGAAGCTGAATCTTAAATTTAATGAAGCATCTATCGCCGGTTGCGATGCTTTGCTGAACGCAGCCTGAGCCTGCAATTGTTTGTCGTCCATAATTTAACCTTCATTTGATGTTGAATTGAACATATCAAAATCAGGCAATTACACAAATCTATGTACAGGCTCCATCAAGGGTAAAGCGTGATTTATCTGAAGTCGAGTTCGAGTCAACAATGAAGCGTAAGCGTTTTATGTAGAACGCCTGTGCGGTGAGTTCAGGTTCCGGGGAAATAGTGTCCATCCTTTTAATGGACACTATCATGGGCAATGGCTCTGTCACATTAACAACTACAGTTGCTGACCAGCCGGATGGATGATTTTTTTGCACCCAGAAGACGTTGCCTCCGATCCGGCTTACAACAAGTTACACCGTCACAACCGGGACGCGTAGCGCCAGCGCGCACATCAACTCATAGCCCACCGTTCCGGCAGCGGCGGCGACATCATCAATTTTGATCTCCTTGCCCCACAGCTCAACCGGCGTACCAATACCCGCCTGCGGGCAAGGCGTTAAATCGACCGCTAGCATATCCATCGAGACGGTCCCCACCGTCATGGTGCGCACGCCGTCCACTAAAACAGGGGTACCGGTAGGCGCGTGGCGCGGATAACCGTCGGCGTACCCTGCGGCGACAATGCCGATTCGCTGTTCATCGCGCGCAGTATAGCGACCGCCGTAGCCCACACGCTCGCCCGCTTTTAGCGTCTGGACACCAATAATCTCACTGCTTAGCGTCATCACCGGACGTAATCCGGTATTGGCGATATCACGCCACTGACCGGACGGCGAAGCGCCATACAAAATAATGCCAGGCCGAACCCAGTCAAAATGCGCTTCCGGGTGCCACAGAGTCGCCGCCGAATTGGACAACGAACGCCGACACTCCAGCCCCTCCGCCGCCTGCTCAATACGCGCCATCGCGCCGGAAATTCCATCAGGATGTTCCGCTTCGGCAAAATGCGACATCAGGGTCATTTCGCCAACATTCGCCATTGCCCGCAACTGCTGCCAGACGGTAAGCACGCGATCGGGCTGGAAGCCCAACCGATTCATCCCACTGTTCACTTTAAGATAAATATCCAACGGTGCTTTTAGCCGCGCATTTTGCAGTGCTTTGAGCTGCCAGTTGCTGTGTACGCAGGTGGTCAGGCGGTGCTGGTCATAAATCTCCAGATCCTGAGCATGGAAAAATCCTTCCAGCATCAGGATCGGTCCTTTCCAGCCGCGCTCACGTAACGTTATTGCCTCTTCCAGGTTAAGCAATGCAAAGCCATCGGTGGCCCCGAGCGCGCTCCAGATACGCTCAATACCATGCCCGTAAGCGTTCGCTTTTACCACCGACCAGACGCGCGCGTGCGTCGCGGCCTGGCGGACAATGGACAGATTCTGTTTTAATGCCTGCAGATCGAGGCTGGCCTGTATCGGACGGGTCATCTCGTTTCCTTAGCTGTGTGCGCCATGTAAATGGCCCGGACGTGATGGCGTAAATCCACGGCTGTAGCGCGCTACGCTTAGATCCTCATATGGGATCGCTGGCGTGCGACCAGAGAGCAGATCGCTTAACAACTGACCGGAACCGCAAGCCATCGTCCAGCCGAGCGTGCCGTGACCGGTATTCAGCCACAGATTTTTAAAGCGTGTACGCCCGACAACCGGCGTGCCGTCTGGCGTCATCGGGCGCAGACCAGTCCAGAAAGTCGCCTGCTCGACATGACCGCCGCGTGGATAGAGATCGCGAACCACCATCTCCAGCGTTTCACGACGCGGTTGCAACAGCTCGGTATTAAAACCAACAATCTCCGCCATTCCGCCAACACGAATGCGGTTATCGAAACGGGTAATGGCGATTTTGTAGGTTTCATCAAGAATGGTGGATACCGGCGCACCATCTTCCTGCGCAATTGGAATGGTCAGCGAGTAGCCTTTCAGTGGATACACCGGAATATCAACAATGCCTTTGAGCATCGCCGTCGAGTAAGAACCAAACGCCATCACATACGCATCGGCCTTAATCACTTCATCGCCACACTTCACGCCGTAGATTTGCTCGCCGTCGCAAAGCAGTTGGTCAACGGGCGTATTAAAGCGGAATTTAACCCCCGCCTGCTCCGCCATCCGCGCCAGATTCTGGGTAAATAGCTGACAGTCTCCGGTTTCATCATTGGGTAACTGCAGGCCGCCCGTCAGTTTGTGCGCCACTTCTGCCAGCGCGGGCTCCACTTCCGCCAGGCGGCTGGATTCCAGCAGCTGATACGGTACGCCGGCATCTTCCAGCACGGCGATATCGCGGGTCGCATTTTCATACTGTTGTTCGGTACGGAACAGTTGCAGCGTCCCACCCTGACGCCCTTCATACTGAATATTGGTTTCGGCGCGCAATGCTTTCAGGCAATCACGGCTGTATTCCGCCAGACGCACCATCCGCCCTTTGTTTTCCATGTAGTGGCTGGTGTCGCAGTTACGTAACATTTGCCACATCCATTTCAACTGGAACTGCGTACCGTCGAGACGAACCGCCAGCGGCGCATGGCGCTGGAACATCCATTTAATCGCTTTTAAAGGCACACCTGGTGCCGCCCACGGTGCAGCATATCCGGGGGAGATTTGCCCGGCATTCGCGGCACTGGTTTCCAGGGCGGCCCCCGGCTCCCGATCAATGACGGTGACCTCATGTCCTGCCTGATTTAAGTACCAGGCGCTGGCAACGCCTACCACACCACTTCCCAGTATGACAACTCGCATAGCCACTCCGATAACGGTAGATACAGTAAAAGAATAATAATCTAATCACATCTTGATAACTCAGTTGAAAATATTATTCAACATACGGCTTTTTTATGGTGAGCTGGCTCACATCTCCCTGACTCTGCGGCAATATGGCGTCTTTAGTATCTCCTGCTGAACGCCCTTTTTATCCAGCATAAAATTCCGTTCAGAAGCGGATTAGTGGCACTCTGATAATAAGAAATCGCAAAGAAAAAAATTCTCCGGCGACGCGGTTTTTAACAGGTGTTCTATGCTTGAAATGAGGTGCTCCACACAGAGAGCGCCGACAACAATGAGGTGCGCGTATGGCGACGATCGATTCTATGAATAAGGACACCACACGTTTGAGCGATGGACCCGACTGGACGTTCGACCTGCTGGATGTTTATCTGGCAGAGATAGACCGGGTGGCGAAACTCTACCGGCTGGATACCTACCCGCACCAGATTGAAGTGATAACCTCAGAACAGATGATGGATGCCTACTCCAGCGTCGGCATGCCAATTAACTATCCGCACTGGTCATTCGGTAAAAAGTTTATCGAGACTGAACGGCTGTATAAGCACGGTCAGCAAGGACTGGCCTATGAAATCGTCATTAACTCTAACCCGTGTATCGCTTACCTGATGGAAGAGAACACCATTACCATGCAAGCGCTGGTGATGGCTCATGCCTGCTATGGGCATAACTCTTTCTTCAAAAACAATTACTTATTCCGTAGCTGGACCGACGCCAGTTCGATTGTCGATTATCTGATTTTTGCCCGTAAATATATTACCGAGTGCGAAGAGCGTTATGGCGTTGATGAAGTAGAACGGCTTCTGGACTCGTGCCACGCGCTGATGAACTACGGCGTGGACCGGTACAAACGCCCGCAAAAAATCTCGCTGCAAGAAGAGAAAGCCCGGCAGAAAAGTCGCGAAGAGTATCTGCAAAGTCAGGTCAATATGCTCTGGCGTACCCTGCCGAAGCGCGAGGAAGAGAAAACGGTTGCTGAAGCGCGCCGCTATCCGTCCGAACCACAAGAAAACCTGCTCTATTTTATGGAGAAAAATGCGCCACTGCTGGAATCATGGCAGCGTGAAATCCTGCGTATTGTGCGTAAGGTGAGCCAGTATTTTTATCCGCAAAAACAGACTCAGGTGATGAACGAAGGCTGGGCGACCTTCTGGCACTACACCATCCTTAACCATCTGTATGATGAAGGGAAAGTAACGGAACGTTTTATGCTGGAGTTTTTGCACAGCCACACCAATGTGGTCTTCCAGCCCCCCTATAACAGCCCGTGGTACAGCGGCATCAACCCGTATGCCCTCGGGTTCGCCATGTTCCAGGATATTAAACGGATTTGTCAGTCGCCAACGGAAGAAGACAAATACTGGTTCCCGGATATCGCCGGTTCCGACTGGCTGGAAACGCTGCATTTCGCGATGCGTGATTTCAAAGATGAGAGTTTTATCAGCCAGTTCCTGTCACCGAAAGTGATGCGTGATTTCCGCTTCTTCACCGTGCTGGATGACGATCGGCATAATTATCTGGAGATTTCCGCTATTCATAATGAAGAAGGTTATCGGGAGATCCGTAACCGGTTATCGTCGCAATATAACTTAAGTAATCTGGAGCCGAATATTCAGATCTGGAACGTGGATTTGCGCGGCGACCGTTCGCTGACGCTGCGTTATATTCCACATAATCGCGCACCGCTGGATCGGGGGCGCAAAGAAGTCCTGAAGCATGTGCATCGCCTGTGGGGATTTGATGTGATGCTCGAACAGCAAAACGAAGACGGCAGCATCGAGTTGCTGGAACGTTGCCCGCCAAGAATGGGAAATCTGTAAAAACAACAAAAAACCCCTCGTTTGAGGGGTTTGCTCTTTAAACGGAAGGGATTATCGCCCCTGAATGGCTAAATCACCCGGCAGATTTTTCTGCATCCGGTGCCAAATCTCGCCACTCTCATGCCCATAGCGACGCACTGTTTCGTACACCTGATCGTGCGCGCCTTCACTGCACAACGCCGACAGTTTGTGGTAGAAGCCCAGCGCCAGACTGCGCGCTTCCGGATTGGCGAAATAGTGACGACCAATACGCGTATACAGCCCTTTCATCCCGTTAAGAATCAGACCGTAAATCGGGTTGCCGGAAGCAAACGCCAGGCCGCGGAATATGTTGTAATCCAGCTCGGCAAAGGCATCGGCGTGATCGGCCACTTCATTAGCGGTAGCCAGCACTTCCTGCGCTTTATCGGGATGCTGACGAAACGCGGTGCGAATAAAAATAGTGGAAATATTGGTACGCACCGACAGCAAATTATCAATAAGCTGCGGCACACTTTCGTGATCCAGTCGCGCCAGTGTTTCAAGGATATTTAAACCGGAAGTTTCCCAGAAATTATTCACCTTCGTCGGCTTGCCATGTTGAATGGTCAACCAGCCATCTCGTGCCAGACGCTGTAACACTTCACGTAACGTAGTACGCGTTACGCCAATTAATTCTGAAAGTTCACGTTCTGCGGGCAAAATAGTCCCGGGAGGGAAGCGGTTATTCCAGATACTTTCAATAATGTACTCTTCCGCGAAACCCGCCGGGCTTTGCGCCTTAATGACCATAGTGAGATTTCCATAACACAGCAAAACAAAGTTGGACTCATCATACCAGAGGGCTAACTACGCTGATAGCAGACAAAAAGAAGAAAAAGGGATCAAGGCTTCATTTTCCGCATCTCTTTCCCCTTGACTATCAAGACTTGCCTCACTCCTGCCTGACCGTTAAGCTTTGCGTTTAAACATAAAAACATCATTGATTATTTGTAAGGTAAGGGAAACCATCATGGAGATCTCCTGGGGCCGCGCGCTATGGCGCAATTTTTTGGGCCAGTCCCCCGACTGGTACAAACTCGCCCTCATCATTTTCTTAATCGTAAACCCGTTAATTTTCCTCATCAGCCCTTTCGTCGCGGGCTGGTTGCTGGTAGCGGAATTTATTTTCACTCTGGCGATGGCCCTGAAATGCTACCCGCTGCTCCCCGGTGGTCTGTTGGCTATCGAAGCGGTATTCATCGGCATGACCAGCGCGGAACACGTCCGTGAAGAGGTGGCGGCAAATCTTGAAGTCTTGCTGTTACTGATGTTTATGGTGGCGGGTATCTATTTTATGAAACAGCTGTTGCTGTTCATATTTACCCGTTTGCTGTTAAGCATTCGCTCCAAAATGCTGCTGTCGCTCTCTTTTTGCGTGGCGGCTGCGTTCCTCTCCGCGTTCCTCGATGCCTTAACCGTCGTGGCGGTGGTGATCAGCGTTGCAGTCGGTTTTTATGGTATTTATCACCGCGTAGCCTCTTCCCGTACCGAAGACACCGACCTGCAAGACGATAGTCATATCGACAAGCATTACAAAGTGGTTCTGGAACAGTTCCGTGGCTTTCTGCGTAGCCTGATGATGCATGCCGGTGTCGGCACCGCATTAGGCGGCGTAATGACCATGGTGGGCGAACCACAGAACCTGATCATCGCTAAAGCGGCTGGCTGGCATTTTGGCGATTTCTTCCTGCGCATGTCGCCGGTGACCGTTCCGGTTCTGATTTGTGGCCTGTTAACCTGCCTGCTGGTAGAGAAGCTGCGTTGGTTTGGCTACGGTGAAACGCTGCCGGAGAAAGTCCGCGAAGTGTTGCAACAGTTTGACGATCAAAGCCGCCACCAGCGTACCCGTCAGGATAAAATCCGTCTGATTGTCCAGGCGATTATTGGCGTCTGGCTGGTGACTGCGCTGGCGTTGCATCTGGCGGAAGTTGGCTTGATTGGTTTGTCAGTCATTATTCTGGCAACATCATTGACCGGTGTCACCGATGAGCATGCTATCGGTAAAGCCTTCACCGAATCTCTGCCATTCACCGCACTGTTGACGGTGTTTTTCTCGGTAGTCGCGGTGATTATCGACCAACAACTGTTTTCGCCAATTATTCAGTTTGTGTTGCAGGCATCGGAACATGCTCAGCTGTCGCTGTTCTATATTTTCAACGGTCTGCTGTCATCCATTTCGGATAACGTCTTCGTGGGGACGATTTATATCAACGAAGCGAAAGCGGCAATGGAAAGTGGCGCTATCACGTTGAAGCAATACGAGCTGCTGGCGGTCGCCATTAATACCGGTACCAATCTGCCCTCCGTCGCTACGCCGAACGGTCAGGCTGCGTTCCTGTTCCTGCTGACCTCTGCACTCGCGCCATTGATTCGCCTCTCTTATGGCCGCATGGTGTGGATGGCCCTGCCTTACACCCTCGTCCTGACACTCGTCGGCTTGCTCTGCGTCGAGTTTACGCTTGCCCCTGTAACCGAATGGTTTATGCAAATGGGCTGGATAGCAACGCTTTGATAACAACTTACCGGGCATATAAATGCCCGGTTTGCCTTTTCGCCCGATAATTGTCCAATTGCGTCCTATTTTTGCTGCCTCCTGGTGGCGCAGCGAATGAATTGGTTTAAACTGCGCACTCTATGCATATTGCAGGGAAATGATTATGTTGCGATTTTTGAACCAATGTTCACAAGGCCGGGGCGCGTGGCTGTTGATGGCGTTTACTGCTCTGGCACTGGAACTGACGGCGCTGTGGTTCCAGCATGTGATGTTACTGAAACCTTGCGTGCTCTGTATTTATGAACGCTGCGCGTTATTCGGCGTTCTGGGTGCTGCGCTGATTGGCGCGATCGCCCCGAAAACTCCGCTGCGTTATGTAGCGATGGTTATCTGGTTGTATAGTGCGTTCCGCGGTGTGCAGTTAACTTACGAGCACACCATGCTTCAGCTCTATCCTTCGCCGTTTGCCACCTGTGATTTTATGGTTCGTTTCCCGGAATGGCTGCCGCTGGATAAGTGGGTGCCGCAAGTGTTTGTCGCCTCTGGCGATTGCGCCGAGCGTCAGTGGGATTTTTTAGGTCTGGAAATGCCGCAGTGGCTGCTCGGTATTTTTATCGCTTACCTGATTGTCGCAGTGCTGGTGGTGATTTCCCAGCCGTTTAAAGCGAAAAAACGTGATCTGTTCGGTCGCTAATCCATTCGGCGCTCCTGCGGGAGCGCTTTTTTCCTGCCGCTATATTTATTTGACCCTCAGTAAATCAGAACTTCGCGTTGTATAACGTGGTGAAAGCATGGCTCGCTTCATCTGCCATTGTTGCTGGATCCCCTGCCCGGCAAAATAGAGTGTTCCTCTGCCCTCTTTAGCATTCAGTGTATCCATTACCGTCATCAATTGCTCACTCCCGGGGCGCGGTGCGTTGTCATCGAATAAATTGAGCTGCGCGACTCCCTGACTGAAGAAATCCCCCAGCATCACGCCCGCTTTTTGGTAACGATGGCCCGCTTGCCAGATGGCATCCAGAGATCGCGTAGCAGCGTTAATGATATCCCTGCTGTCCTGAGTGGGCGTCAGCAGTTTTACCGACGCGCTATTGCCGTAATAAGGTTCATTGAGCGCAAATGGTGACGTCTTAATAAACGTGGAGATAAACCGACAATATTGATGCTCGCTGCGAAGTTTTTCCGCCGCCCGGGCAGCGTAACTACAAATGGCCTGCCGCATCGACGGATAATCCGTGATGCGTTCACCAAACGAGCGGGAACAGATAATTTCCTGCTTCGTCGGTGCAAACTCTTCCAGTTGCAAACAGGGTTCGCCGCGCAGTTCACGCACCGTTCTTTCGAGCACGACATTAAAATGTTTACGGATAAACCGGATATCTGTATCCGCCAAATCGAGAACGGTTTTGATCCCCATCGCGTCCAGTTTTTTGCTGATCCGCCGTCCAATCCCCCAGACGTCATCCACGGGGAGAGCAGACATTAATTTACGCTGGCGTTCCAGATTTGATAAATCCACCACCCCACCCGTCTGCCGCTGCCATTTTTTTGCCGCATGATTGGCAAGCTTAGCCAGCGTTTTGGTCTGGGCGATCCCCACGCCAACAGTAAGATGGGTACGTTGTAGCACCGTTGCGCGAATTTCTCTGCCAAAATCAGTCAGATCGCGACAATTACGCACACCTGTCAGATCGCAGAATGCCTCATCAATACTGTAAATCTCGACGCGGGGCGATAGCTCTTCCAGCGTCGACATCACCCGATTGCTCATGTCTGCGTAAAGCTCATAATTGCTGCTAAAGCAAACCACACCACAGCGACGAAACAGATCTTTTTGTTTGAACCAGGGATCGCCCATTTTAACACCCAGCGCCTTTGCCTCAGCGTTTCGGGCGATAACGCAACCGTCATTATTCGATAGCACAACCACCGGTTTACCCCATAAATCAGGGCGAAACACCGTCTCACAGCTGGCATAAAACGCGTTTACATCACAGAGAGCAAACATCAGCGCATCGCCTTAACGACGTGGATCACCACACCAAAGACATCCAGCGTATCTTCGCTACTGATGGTAATGGGCGAGTACGCACTGTTCATGGGAATAAGCTGTACCGTCGGGCGTAGTTGCAATTTTTTCACCGTAAACTCGCCGTCAACAGCAGCGATGACAATATCACCATGGCTGGCGGTAATAGCGCTATCGACAATCAGTAAATCACCGTCACTAATTCCACCATCAATCATAGAATCACCACTTGCTTTGACGAAGTAAGTCGCGCTGGGATGCTGGATCAACAGTTGATTCAGATCGATGCGCTGTTCAACGTAATCTGCTGCCGGTGAAGGAAAGCCACACTGAACAAGATCGCTAAATAGCGGAAAAGTCACAATTTCGCGGAGATCCGCAGGCTTGATAAACAACATAATAATCTGCCTGAAGTTATACTGTTTTTATATACAGTAGTCTGTTCTTGCCAGCAGATCAATACTGATTCAGGCTATCAATATTTGTCGCTGCATAGACTGCTGATTTTTCGTTCTCTTATCCTGTGCTCACGTGGCCTTCTGGCGACGACGCTCATCCAGCAGAAATGAAAAATATCACCCGGCAAAAAAATAGAATAGAAGCATTCGCCATAATGACATTAAACATTGTTTGATATTTATCATATTAATAGAAATAAAGACATTGACGCATCCCGCCCGGCTAACTATGAATTAGATGAAGTAAAATTTATTAATATTTGTAAAACAGGAGTTTCATTACAATTTATATATTTAAAGAGGCGAATGATTATGACTGAAATCGTTGCAGATAAAACGGTAGAAGTAGTTAAAAACGCAATCGAAACCGCAGATGGAGCATTAGATCTTTATAATAAATATCTCGATCAGGTCATCCCCTGGCAGACCTTTGATGAAACCATAAAAGAGTTAAGTCGCTTTAAACAGGAGTATTCACAGGCAGCCTCCGTTTTAGTCGGCGATATTAAAACCTTACTTATGGATAGCCAGGATAAGTATTTTGAAGCAACCCAAACAGTGTATGAATGGTGTGGTGTTGCGGTGATGCTGCCAACTTACTGATTTAGTGTATGATGGTGTTTTTGAGGTGCTCCAGTGGCTTCTGTTTCTATCAG
>NZ_JAVUPQ010000085.1:0-15394 GCF_032029835.1 Escherichia sp. AM3
TCGGTGGAGCTGCATGACAAAGTCATCGGGCATTATCTGAACATAAAACACTATCAATAAGTTGGAGTCATTACCTATTTGTATCTGGTTTAATTTTTACAATTTATTATGTTCAGCCATATAAAAAGAACCCGCTCTATTAAAGGCGGGTCCGGAAAGTAAACGGCTTAGCAATCAATCATTAACGCTTGATATCGCTTTTAAAGTCGCGTTTTTCATATCCTGTATACCGCTGACGCGGACGGGCAATCTTCATACCGTCACTGTGCATTTCGCTCCAGTGGGCGATCCAGCCAACGGTACGTGCCATTGCGAAAATGACGGTGAACATGGAAGACGGAATACCCATCGCTTTCAGGATGATACCAGAGTAGAAATCGACGTTCGGGTACAGTTTCTTCTCGATAAAGTACGGGTCGTTCAGCGCGATGTTTTCCAGCTCCATAGCCACTTCCAGCAGGTCATCTTTGGTGCCCAGCTCTTTCAGAACTTCATGGCAGGTTTCACGCATTACGGTGGCGCGCGGGTCGTAATTTTTGTACACGCGGTGACCGAAGCCCATCAGGCGGAAAGAATCATTTTTATCTTTCGCACGACGAACAAATTCCGGAATGTGTTTAACGGAGCTAATTTCTTCCAGCATTTTCAGCGCCGCTTCGTTAGCACCACCGTGCGCAGGTCCCCACAGTGAAGCAATACCTGCTGCGATACAGGCAAACGGGTTCGCACCCGAAGAGCCAGCGGTACGCACGGTGGAGGTAGAGGCGTTCTGTTCATGGTCAGCGTGCAGGATCAGAATACGGTCCATAGCACGTTCCAGAATCGGATTAACTTCATACGGTTCGCACGGCGTGGAGAACATCATATTCAGGAAGTTACCGGCATAGGAGAGATCGTTGCGCGGATAAACAAATGGCTGACCAATGGAATACTTGTAACACATCGCGGCCATGGTCGGCATTTTCGACAGCAGGCGGAACGCGGCAATTTCACGATGACGAGGATTGTTAACATCCAGCGAGTCGTGATAGAACGCCGCCAGCGCGCCGGTAATACCACACATGACTGCCATTGGATGTGAGTCGCGACGGAAAGCGTGGAACAGACGGGTAATCTGCTCGTGGATCATGGTATGACGGGTCACCGTAGTTTTAAATTCGTCATACTGTTCCTGAGTCGGTTTTTCACCATTCAGCAGGATGTAACAAACTTCCAGGTAGTTAGAATCGGTCGCCAGCTGATCGATCGGGAAACCGCGGTGCAGCAAAATACCTTCATCACCATCAATAAAAGTAATTTTAGATTCGCAGGATGCGGTTGAAGTGAAGCCTGGGTCAAAGGTGAACACACCTTTTGAACCGAGAGTACGGATATCAATAACATCTTGACCCAGCGTGCCTTTCAGCACATCCAGTTCAACAGCTGTGTCCCCGTTGAGGGTGAGTTTTGCTTTTGTATCAGCCATTTAAGGTCTCCTTAGCGCCTTATTACGTAAGACTGCCGGAACTTAAATTTGCCTTCGCACATCAACCTGGCTTTACCCGTTTGTTATTTGGCTCGCCGCTCTGTGAAAGAGGGGAAAACCTGGGTACAGAGCTCTGGGCGCTTGCAGGTAAAGGATCCATTGATGACGAATAAATGGCGAATCAAGTACTTAGCAATCCGAATTATTAAACTTGTCTACCACTAATAACTGTCCCGAATGAATTGGTCAATACTTCCACACTGTTACATAAGTTAATCTTAGGTGAAATACCGACTTCATAACTTTTACGCATTATATGCTTTTCCTGGTAATGTTTGTAACAACTTTGTTTAATGATTGTCAAATTAGATGATTAAAAATTAAATAAATGTTGTTATCGTGACCTGGATCACTGTTCAGGATAAAACCCGACAAACTATATGTAGGTTAATTGTAATGATTTTGTGAACAGCCTATACTGCCGCCAGGTCTCCGGAACACCCTGCAATCCCGAGCCACCCAGCGTTGTAACGTGTCGTTTTCGCATCTGGAAGCAGTGTTTTGCATGACGCGCAGTTATAGAAAGGACGCTGTCTGACCCGCAAGCAGACCGGAGGAAGGAAATCCCGACGTCTCCAGGTAACAGAAAGTTAACCTCTGTGCCCGTAGTCCCCAGGGAATAATAAGAACAGCATGTGGGCGTTATTCATGATAAGAAATGTGAAAAAACAAAGACCTGTTAATCTGGACCTACAGACCATCCGGTTCCCCATCACGGCGATAGCGTCCATTCTCCATCGCGTTTCCGGTGTGATCACCTTTGTTGCAGTGGGCATCCTGCTGTGGCTTCTGGGTACCAGCCTCTCTTCCCCTGAAGGTTTCGAGCAAGCTTCCGCGATTATGGGCAGCTTCTTCGTCAAATTTATCATGTGGGGCATCCTTACCGCTCTGGCGTATCACGTCGTCGTAGGTATTCGCCACATGATGATGGATTTTGGCTATCTGGAAGAAACATTCGAAGCGGGTAAACGCTCCGCCAAAATCTCCTTTGTTATTACTGTCGTGCTTTCACTTCTCGCAGGAGTCCTCGTATGGTAAGCAACGCCTCCGCATTAGGACGCAATGGCGTACATGATTTCATCCTCGTTCGCGCTACCGCTATCGTCCTGACGCTCTACATCATTTATATGGTCGGTTTTTTCGCTACCAGTGGCGAGCTGACATATGAAGTCTGGATCGGTTTCTTCGCCTCTGCGTTCACCAAAGTGTTCACCCTGCTGGCGCTGTTTTCTATCTTGATCCATGCCTGGATCGGCATGTGGCAGGTGTTGACCGACTACGTTAAACCGCTGGCCTTGCGCCTGATGCTGCAACTGGTGATTGTCGTTGCTCTGGTGGTTTACGTGATTTATGGATTCGTTGTGGTGTGGGGTGTGTGATGAAATTGCCAGTCAGAGAATTTGATGCAGTTGTGATTGGTGCCGGTGGCGCAGGTATGCGCGCGGCGCTGCAAATTTCCCAGAGCGGTCAAACCTGTGCGCTGCTCTCTAAAGTCTTCCCGACCCGTTCCCATAC
This sequence comes from Escherichia sp. AM3, assembly GCF_032029835.1. Lineage (NCBI taxonomy): Bacteria > Pseudomonadati > Pseudomonadota > Gammaproteobacteria > Enterobacterales > Enterobacteriaceae > Escherichia > Escherichia sp. AM3. The sequence goes on from NZ_JAVUPQ010000085.1 coordinate 3,041, forward strand.
CGTTTCTGCGCAAGGCGGCATTACCGTTGCGCTGGGTAATACCCATGAAGATAACTGGGAATGGCATATGTACGACACCGTAAAAGGTTCGGACTATATCGGTGACCAGGACGCGATTGAATATATGTGTAAAACCGGGCCGGAAGCGATTCTGGAACTCGAACACATGGGCCTGCCGTTCTCGCGTCTTGATGATGGTCGTATCTATCAACGTCCGTTTGGCGGTCAGTCGAAAAACTTCGGCGGCGAGCAGGCGGCACGCACTGCGGCAGCAGCTGACCGTACCGGTCACGCACTGTTGCATACCCTTTATCAGCAGAACCTGAAAAACCACACCACTATTTTCTCCGAGTGGTATGCGCTGGATCTGGTGAAAAACCAGGATGGCGCGGTGGTGGGTTGTACTGCACTGTGCATCGAAACTGGTGAAGTGGTTTATTTCAAAGCCCGCGCTACCGTGCTGGCGACTGGCGGGGCAGGGCGTATTTATCAGTCCACCACTAACGCCCACATTAACACTGGCGACGGCGTCGGCATGGCTATCCGCGCAGGCGTACCGGTGCAGGATATGGAAATGTGGCAGTTCCACCCGACCGGTATTGCCGGTGCGGGCGTACTGGTCACCGAAGGTTGCCGTGGTGAAGGCGGTTATCTGCTGAACAAACATGGCGAACGCTTTATGGAGCGTTATGCGCCGAACGCCAAAGACCTGGCGGGCCGTGACGTGGTGGCGCGTTCCATCATGATTGAAATCCGTGAAGGTCGCGGCTGTGATGGTCCGTGGGGGCCACATGCGAAACTGAAACTCGACCACCTGGGTAAAGAAGTTCTCGAATCCCGTCTGCCGGGTATTCTGGAACTCTCCCGTACCTTCGCTCACGTTGATCCGGTGAAAGAGCCGATTCCGGTTATCCCAACCTGTCACTACATGATGGGTGGTATTCCGACCAAAGTGACCGGTCAGGCGCTGACGGTGAACGAGAAAGGCGAAGATGTGGTTGTTCCGGGGCTGTTTGCCGTTGGTGAAATCGCTTGTGTATCGGTACACGGCGCTAACCGTCTGGGCGGCAACTCGCTGCTGGACCTGGTGGTCTTTGGTCGCGCAGCGGGTCTGCATCTGCAAGAGTCTATCGCCGAGCAGGGCGCATTGCGCGATGCCAGCGAGTCTGATGTTGAAGCATCTCTGGATCGTCTGAACCGCTGGAACAATAATCGTAACGGTGAAGATCCGGTGGCGATTCGTAAAGCGCTGCAAGAATGTATGCAGCATAACTTCTCGGTCTTCCGTGAAGGTGATGCGATGGCGAAAGGGCTTGAGCAGTTGAAAGTTATCCGCGAGCGTCTGAAAAATGCCCGTCTGGATGACACTTCCAGCGAGTTCAACACCCAGCGCGTTGAGTGCCTGGAACTGGATAACCTGATGGAAACGGCGTATGCAACGGCTGTTTCTGCCAACTTCCGTACCGAAAGCCGTGGCGCGCATAGCCGCTTCGACTTCCCGGATCGTGATGATGAAAACTGGCTGTGCCACTCCCTGTATCTGCCAGAGTCGGAATCCATGACGCGCCGAAGCGTCAACATGGAACCGAAACTGCGCCCGGCATTCCCGCCGAAGATTCGTACTTACTAATGCGGAGACAGGAAAATGAGACTCGAGTTTTCAATTTATCGCTATAACCCGGATGTTGATGATGCTCCGCGTATGCAGGATTACACCCTGGAAGCGGAAGAAGGTCGCGACATGATGTTGCTGGATGCGCTTATCCAGCTGAAAGAGAAAGATCCCAGCCTGTCGTTCCGCCGCTCCTGCCGTGAAGGTGTGTGCGGTTCCGACGGTCTGAACATGAACGGCAAGAATGGTCTGGCCTGTATTACCCCGATTTCGGCACTCAACCAGCCGGGCAAGAAGATTGTGATTCGCCCGCTGCCAGGTTTACCGGTGATCCGCGATTTGGTGGTAGACATGGGACAATTCTATGCGCAATATGAGAAAATTAAGCCTTACCTGTTGAATAATGGACAAAATCCGCCAGCTCGCGAGCATTTACAGATGCCAGAGCAACGCGAAAAACTCGACGGGCTGTATGAATGTATTCTCTGCGCATGTTGTTCAACCTCTTGTCCGTCTTTCTGGTGGAATCCCGATAAGTTTATCGGCCCGGCAGGCTTGTTAGCGGCATATCGTTTCCTGATCGATAGCCGTGATACCGAGACTGACAGCCGCCTCGACGGTTTGAGCGATGCATTCAGTGTATTCCGCTGTCACAGCATCATGAACTGCGTCAGTGTATGTCCGAAGGGGCTGAACCCGACGCGCGCCATCGGCCATATCAAGTCGATGTTGTTGCAACGTAATGCGTAATTAAATGTTGATGCCGGGGAAATCCCCCGGCTATTCAGGAAATCTTTAAAAACTGCCCCTGACACTAAGACAGTTTTTAAAGGTTCCTTCGCGAGCCACTACGTAGACAAGAGCTCGCAAGTGAACCCCGGCACGCACATCACTGTGCGTGGTAGTATCCACGGCGAAGTAAGCATAAAAAAGATGCTTAAGGGATCACGATGCAGAACAGCGCTTTGAAAGCCTGGTTGGACTCTTCTTACCTCTCTGGCGCAAACCAGAGCTGGATAGAACAGCTCTATGAAGACTTCTTAACCGATCCTGACTCGGTTGACGCTAACTGGCGTTCGACGTTCCAGCAGTTACCTGGTACGGGAGTCAAACCGGATCAATTCCACTCTCAAACGCGTGAATATTTCCGCCGCCTGGCGAAAGACGCTTCACGTTACTCTTCAACGATCTCCGACCCTGACACCAATGTGAAGCAGGTAAAAGTCCTGCAGCTCATTAACGCATACCGCTTCCGTGGTCACCAGCATGCGAATCTCGATCCGCTGGGACTGTGGCAGCAAGATAAAGTGGCCGATCTGGATCCGTCTTTCCACGATCTGACCGAAGCAGACTTCCAGGAGACCTTCAACGTCGGTTCATTTGCCAGCGGCAAAGAAACCATGAAACTCGGCGAGCTGCTGGAAGCCCTCAAGCAAACCTACTGCGGCCCGATTGGTGCCGAGTATATGCACATCACCAGCACCGAAGAAAAACGCTGGATCCAACAGCGTATCGAGTCTGGTCGCGCGACTTTCAATAGCGAAGAGAAAAAACGCTTCTTAAGCGAACTGACCGCCGCTGAAGGCCTTGAACGTTACCTCGGCGCAAAATTCCCTGGCGCAAAACGCTTCTCGCTGGAAGGCGGTGACGCGTTAATCCCGATGCTTAAAGAGATGATCCGCCACGCTGGCAACAGCGGCACCCGCGAAGTGGTTCTCGGGATGGCGCACCGTGGTCGTCTGAACGTGCTGGTGAACGTGCTGGGTAAAAAACCGCAAGACTTGTTCGACGAGTTCGCCGGTAAACATAAAGAACACCTCGGCACGGGTGACGTGAAATACCACATGGGCTTCTCGTCTGACTTCCAGACCGATGGCGGCCTGGTGCACCTGGCGCTGGCGTTTAACCCGTCTCACCTTGAGATTGTAAGCCCGGTAGTTATCGGTTCTGTTCGTGCCCGTCTGGACAGACTTGATGAGCCGAGCAGCAACAAAGTGCTGCCAATCACCATCCACGGTGACGCCGCAGTGACCGGGCAGGGTGTGGTTCAGGAAACTCTGAACATGTCGAAAGCGCGTGGTTATGAAGTTGGCGGTACGGTACGTATCGTTATCAACAACCAGGTTGGTTTCACCACCTCTAATCCGCTGGATGCTCGTTCTACACCGTACTGTACTGATATCGGTAAGATGGTTCAGGCACCGATTTTCCACGTTAACGCGGATGATCCGGAAGCCGTTGCCTTTGTGACCCGTCTGGCGCTCGATTTCCGTAACACCTTTAAACGTGATGTCTTCATCGACCTGGTGTGCTACCGCCGTCACGGCCACAACGAAGCCGACGAGCCGAGCGCAACCCAGCCGCTGATGTATCAGAAAATCAAAAAACATCCGACGCCGCGCAAAATCTATGCTGACAAGCTGGAGCAGGAAAAAGTGGCGACGCTGGAAGATGCCACCGAGATGGTTAACCTGTACCGCGATGCGCTGGATGCTGGCGATTGCGTAGTGGCAGAGTGGCGTCCGATGAACATGCACTCTTTCACCTGGTCGCCGTATCTCAACCACGAATGGGACGAAGAGTACCCGAACAAAGTTGAGATGAAGCGCCTGCAGGAACTGGCTAAACGCATCAGCACGGTGCCGGAAGCGGTTGAAATGCAGTCTCGCGTTGCCAAAATTTATGGCGATCGCCAGGCGATGGCTGCCGGTGAGAAACTGTTCGACTGGGGCGGCGCGGAAAACCTCGCTTACGCCACGCTGGTTGACGAAGGCATTCCGGTTCGCCTGTCGGGTGAAGACTCCGGTCGCGGTACCTTCTTCCACCGCCACGCGGTGATCCACAACCAGTCTAACGGTTCCACTTACACGCCGCTGCAACACATCCATAACGGCCAGGGCGCGTTCCGTGTCTGGGACTCCGTACTGTCTGAAGAAGCAGTGCTGGCGTTTGAATACGGTTATGCCACCGCAGAACCACGCACTCTGACTATCTGGGAAGCGCAGTTCGGTGACTTCGCCAACGGTGCGCAGGTGGTTATCGACCAGTTCATCTCCTCTGGCGAACAGAAATGGGGCCGGATGTGTGGTCTGGTGATGTTGCTGCCGCACGGTTATGAAGGGCAGGGGCCGGAGCACTCCTCCGCGCGTCTGGAACGTTATCTGCAACTTTGTGCTGAGCAAAACATGCAGGTGTGCGTACCGTCTACCCCGGCACAGGTTTACCACATGCTGCGTCGTCAGGCGCTGCGCGGGATGCGTCGTCCGCTGGTCGTGATGTCGCCGAAATCCCTGCTGCGTCATCCGCTGGCGGTTTCCAGCCTCGAAGAACTGGCGAACGGCACCTTCCTGCCAGCCATCGGTGAAATCGACGAGCTTGATCCGAAGGGTGTGAAGCGCGTAGTGATGTGTTCTGGTAAGGTTTATTACGACCTGCTGGAACAACGTCGTAAGAACAATCAACACGATGTCGCCATTGTGCGTATCGAGCAACTCTACCCGTTCCCGCATAAAGCGATGCAGGAAGTGTTGCAGCAGTTTGCTCACGTCAAGGATTTTGTCTGGTGCCAGGAAGAGCCGCTCAACCAGGGCGCATGGTACTGCAGCCAGCATCATTTCCGTGAAGTGATTCCGTTTGGGGCTTCTCTGCGTTATGCAGGCCGCCCGGCCTCCGCCTCTCCGGCGGTAGGGTATATGTCCGTTCACCAGAAACAGCAACAAGATCTGGTTAATGACGCGCTGAACGTCGAATAAATAAAGGATACACAATGAGTAGCGTAGATATTCTGGTCCCTGACCTGCCTGAATCCGTAGCCGATGCCACCGTCGCAACCTGGCATAAAAAACCCGGCGACGCAGTCGTACGTGATGAAGTGCTGGTAGAAATCGAAACTGACAAAGTGGTACTGGAAGTACCGGCATCAGCAGACGGCATTCTGGATGCGGTTCTGGAAGATGAAGGTACAACGGTAACGTCTCGTCAGATCCTTGGTCGCCTGCGTGAAGGCAACAGCGCCGGTAAAGAAACCAGCGCCAAATCTGAAGAGAAAGCGTCCACTCCGGCGCAACGCCAGCAGGCGTCTCTGGAAGAGCAAAACAACGATGCGTTAAGCCCGGCGATCCGTCGCCTGCTGGCTGAACACAATCTCGACGCCAGCGCCATTAAAGGCACCGGTGTGGGTGGTCGTCTGACTCGTGAAGATGTGGAAAAACATCTGGCGAAAGCCCCGGCGAAAGAGTCTGCTCCGGCAGCGGCTGCTCCGGCGGCGCAACCGGCTCTGGCTGCACGTAGTGAAAAACGTGTCCCGATGACTCGCCTGCGTAAGCGTGTGGCAGAGCGTCTGCTGGAAGCGAAAAACTCCACCGCCATGCTGACCACGTTCAACGAAGTCAACATGAAGCCGATTATGGATCTGCGTAAGCAGTACGGTGAAGCGTTTGAAAAACGCCACGGCATCCGTCTGGGCTTTATGTCCTTCTACGTGAAAGCGGTGGTTGAAGCCCTGAAACGTTACCCGGAAGTGAACGCTTCTATCGACGGCGATGACGTGGTTTACCACAACTATTTCGACGTCAGCATGGCGGTTTCTACGCCGCGCGGCCTGGTGACGCCGGTTCTGCGTGATGTCGATACCCTCGGCATGGCAGACATCGAGAAGAAAATCAAAGAGCTGGCAGTCAAAGGCCGTGACGGCAAGCTGACCGTTGAAGATCTGACCGGTGGTAACTTCACCATCACCAACGGTGGTGTGTTCGGTTCCCTGATGTCTACGCCGATCATCAACCCGCCGCAGAGCGCAATTCTGGGTATGCACGCTATCAAAGATCGTCCGATGGCGGTGAATGGTCAGGTTGAGATCCTGCCGATGATGTACCTGGCGCTGTCCTACGATCACCGTCTGATCGATGGTCGCGAATCCGTGGGCTTCCTGGTAACGATCAAAGAGTTGCTGGAAGATCCGACGCGTCTGCTGCTGGACGTGTAGTAGTTTAAGTTTCACCTGCACTGTAGACCGGATAAGGCATTATCGCCTTCTCCGGCAATTGAAGCCTGATGCGACGCTGACGCGTCTTATCAGGCCTACGGGACCACCAATGTAGGTCGGATAAGGCGCTAGCGCCGCATCCGACAAGCGATGCCTGATGTGACGGTTAACGTGTCTTATCAGGCCTACGGGGACCACCAATGTAGGTCGGATAAGGCGCAAGCGCCGCATCCGACAAGCGATGCCTGATGTGACGTTTAACGTGTCTTATCAGGCCTACGGGTGACCGACAATGCCCGGAAGCGATACGAAATATTCGGTCTACGGTTTAAAAGATAACGATTACTGAAGGATGGACAGAACACATGAACTTACATGAATATCAGGCAAAACAACTTTTTGCCCGCTATGGCTTACCAGCACCGGTGGGTTATGCCTGTACTACTCCGCGCGAAGCAGAAGAAGCCGCTTCAAAAATCGGTGCCGGTCCGTGGGTAGTGAAATGTCAGGTTCACGCTGGTGGCCGCGGTAAAGCGGGCGGTGTGAAAGTTGTAAACAGCAAAGAAGACATCCGTGCTTTTGCAGAAAACTGGCTGGGCAAGCGTCTGGTAACGTATCAAACAGATGCCAATGGCCAACCGGTTAACCAGATTCTGGTTGAAGCAGCGACCGATATCGCTAAAGAGCTGTATCTCGGTGCCGTTGTTGACCGTAGTTCCCGTCGTGTGGTCTTTATGGCCTCCACCGAAGGCGGCGTGGAAATCGAAAAAGTGGCGGAAGAAACTCCGCACCTGATCCATAAAGTTGCGCTTGATCCGCTGACTGGCCCGATGCCGTATCAGGGACGCGAGCTGGCGTTCAAACTGGGTCTGGAAGGTAAACTGGTTCAGCAGTTCACCAAAATCTTCATGGGCCTGGCGACCATTTTCCTGGAGCGCGACCTGGCGTTGATCGAAATCAACCCGCTGGTCATCACCAAACAGGGCGATCTGATTTGCCTCGACGGCAAACTGGGCGCTGACGGCAACGCACTGTTCCGCCAGCCTGATCTGCGCGAAATGCGTGACCAGTCGCAGGAAGATCCGCGTGAAGCACAGGCTGCACAGTGGGAACTGAACTACGTTGCGCTGGACGGTAACATCGGTTGTATGGTTAACGGCGCAGGTCTGGCGATGGGTACGATGGACATCGTTAAACTGCACGGCGGCGAACCGGCTAACTTCCTTGACGTTGGCGGCGGCGCAACCAAAGAACGTGTAACCGAAGCGTTCAAAATCATCCTCTCTGACGACAAAGTGAAAGCCGTTCTGGTTAACATCTTCGGCGGTATCGTTCGTTGCGACCTGATCGCTGACGGTATCATCGGCGCGGTAGCAGAAGTGGGTGTTAACGTACCGGTCGTGGTACGTCTGGAAGGTAACAACGCCGAACTCGGCGCGAAGAAACTGGCTGACAGCGGCCTGAATATTATTGCAGCAAAAGGTCTGACGGATGCAGCTCAGCAGGTTGTTGCCGCAGTGGAGGGGAAATAATGTCCATTTTAATCGATAAAAACACCAAGGTTATCTGCCAGGGCTTTACCGGTAGCCAGGGGACTTTCCACTCAGAACAGGCCATTGCATACGGCACTAAAATGGTTGGTGGCGTAACTCCAGGTAAAGGCGGCACTACCCACCTCGGCCTGCCGGTGTTCAACACCGTGCGTGAAGCTGTTGCTGCTACTGGCGCTACCGCTTCTGTTATCTACGTACCAGCACCGTTCTGCAAAGACTCCATTCTGGAAGCCATCGACGCAGGCATCAAACTGATTATCACCATCACTGAAGGCATCCCGACGCTGGATATGCTGACTGTGAAAGTGAAACTGGACGAAGCAGGCGTTCGTATGATCGGCCCGAACTGCCCAGGCGTTATCACTCCGGGTGAATGCAAAATCGGTATCCAGCCGGGTCACATTCACAAACCGGGTAAAGTGGGTATCGTTTCCCGTTCCGGTACACTGACCTATGAAGCGGTTAAACAGACCACGGATTACGGTTTCGGTCAGTCGACCTGTGTCGGTATCGGCGGTGACCCGATCCCTGGCTCTAACTTTATCGACATTCTCGAAATGTTCGAAAAAGATCCGCAGACCGAAGCGATCGTGATGATTGGTGAGATCGGCGGTAGCGCTGAAGAAGAAGCGGCAGCGTACATCAAAGAGCACGTTACCAAGCCAGTTGTGGGCTACATTGCTGGTGTGACTGCGCCGAAAGGCAAACGTATGGGCCACGCGGGTGCCATCATTGCCGGTGGGAAAGGGACTGCGGATGAGAAATTCGCTGCTCTGGAAGCCGCAGGCGTGAAAACCGTTCGCAGCCTGGCGGATATCGGTGAAGCACTGAAAACTGTTCTGAAATAAATATCTGTAATAAGAAATAGCCCTCGCCGCTTCCCTCTACAGGAATGGCGAAGGGCTGTCGGTTTCGACATGGTTGGCCATCGTATGATGGCCTTTTTTGTGCTTATCGCGATGATTTTCGCTGCGCTATCAGGGTAAATTTATAGTCATCGGTATTAAAAGCGTTGCGGCTATATTCAAACACCCGACCATCAACTAAATATCCACGCGATACTTTTTCAAGAATCGGCTTTGTCTGGCTGATATTAAGCAGACGGCTCATCTCTTCGGTTGGCATCAGAGGAATGATTTCCTGTTCGCTACGCTCGATAACCATTTTCTTCACTTCTTCAATAAAGTGATATTTCGAATTTTCCATGACCTGCCAGGTGAGATCCGGGAACAACGCAAGCGGCATCCAGGTTTCTTCCAGCGCCATTGGCTTTTGCTTGCGATAGCGCACGCGCTTCACATGCCACACACGATCCTGCGCGGTGATTTGTAGCTGTTGCTGAAGAAAATTGTCAGCCGGAATCACTTCAAATATCAGGACTTCACTGTGTGTATCGACGTGACGGTCCGACAGTTTTTCATCAAAATTGGTTAACTGAAAAATATCGTAATTGACCCGCTCTTCTTTGACGTAAGTCCCGCTGCCCTGAATGCTTTCGAGGATCTGCTGCTCGACTAGCTGGCGCAAAGCCTGACGCACCGTAACCCGGCTGACGCCAAACTCTGTTTGTAATGCAGATTCGGTAGGTAACGCATCGCCAGGTTTAAGCTCCCCACGCGCAATTTGCTCACGAATGCGATCGGCAATCTGCCGGTATAAGGGTTTGTGTCCCATTTTTAGTATCTCATTAATACGAATTTAGCCATTATGCCCGATAAATTCATCCTGTAAATAATACAAATACAATACAAATAATTTCAATCAAGTGAAATTGATCACATAATGGTATTGTTTTATCGGGCACGCTGGCGCGACTATAAAAACGATCAAGTGAGGATCATGATGAATCTGACGACTCTGACCCACCGCGATGCGTTGTGTCTGAATGCGCGCTTTACCAGCCGTGAAGAGGCCATCCACGTGTTGACTCAACGTCTTGCTGCTCTGGGGAAAATTTCCAGTACTGAGCAATTTCTGGAAGAAGTGTATCGCCGTGAAAGCCTTGGCCCGACCGCCTTAGGTGAAGGGTTGGCTGTGCCGCATGGCAAAACTGCTGCGGTAAAAGAAGCGGCGTTTGCGGTCGCCACACTCAGCGAGCCACTTCAGTGGGAAGGCGTTGATGGCCCGGAAGCAGTTGATTTAGTGGTGCTGCTGGCGATTCCCCCCAATGAAGCGGGTACTACGCATATGCAACTGCTGACAGCGCTGACCACGCGCCTTGCGGATGATGAGATTCGGGCGCGTATACAGTCGGCGACGACGCCTGATGAGTTGCTCTCGGCGCTGGATGACAAGGGAGGCACGCAACCTTCTGCCTCTTTTTCCAACGCGCCAACTATCGTCTGCGTAACGGCCTGTCCGGCGGGTATTGCTCACACCTATATGGCTGCGGAATATCTGGAAAAAGCCGGACGCAAACTCGGCGTAAATGTTTACGTTGAAAAACAAGGCGCTAACGGCATTGAAGGGCGTTTAACGGCGGATCAACTCAATAGTGCAACCGCCTGTATTTTTGCGGCTGAAGTCGCCATCAAGGAGAGTGAGCGTTTTAATGGCATTCCCGCGCTTTCAGTGCCTGTTGCCGAGCCGATTCGCCATGCAGAAGCGTTGATCCAACAAGCGCTTACCCTCAAGCGTAGCGATGAGACGCGTACCGTACAGCAAGATACGCAACCGGTGAAAAGTGTCAAAACGGAGCTGAAACAGGCACTGTTGAGCGGAATCTCTTTTGCCGTACCGTTGATTGTCGCGGGGGGCACGGTGCTGGCGGTCGCGGTATTACTGTCGCAAATCTTCGGGCTACAAGATCTGTTTAATGAAGAAAACTCCTGGCTGTGGATGTACCGCAAGCTGGGCGGCGGGCTGCTCGGAATTTTGATGGTACCGGTGCTCGCGGCCTATACCGCCTATTCTCTGGCAGATAAACCGGCGTTAGCGCCAGGCTTTGCGGCTGGACTTGCCGCCAACATGATCGGCTCCGGGTTTCTCGGCGCGGTCGTTGGCGGATTGATAGCCGGTTACTTGATGCGCTGGGTGAAAAATCACTTGCGTCTTAGCAGTAAATTCAATGGATTCCTGACTTTTTATCTCTACCCGGTGCTCGGTACGTTGGGAGCGGGCAGTCTGATGCTGTTTGTGGTGGGGGAACCTGTCGCCTGGATCAATAACTCGCTTACCGCCTGGCTGAACGGTCTGTCAGGAAGTAACGCGCTGTTGCTGGGTGCCATTCTCGGTTTTATGTGTTCCTTTGACCTTGGAGGGCCAGTGAATAAAGCCGCTTATGCATTCTGCCTGGGCGCAATGGCGAACGGCGTTTACGGCCCGTATGCCATTTTCGCCTCCGTCAAAATGGTTTCGGCATTTACCGTAACCGCTTCCACGATGCTCGCACCGCGCCTGTTTAAAGAGTTTGAAATTGAGACCGGGAAATCCACCTGGCTGTTAGGGCTGGCAGGTATTACCGAAGGGGCGATCCCGATGGCGATTGAAGATCCGCTGCGGGTTATTGGTTCGTTTGTGCTGGGCTCTATGGTAACGGGCGCTATTGTCGGTGCGATGAATATCGGCCTTTCGACACCCGGTGCCGGCATTTTCTCGCTCTTTTTACTTCATGATAATGGCGCGGGCGGTGTTATGGCGGCAATTGGCTGGTTTGGCGCGGCATTGGTGGGGGCTGCAATCTCGACTGCAATTCTCCTGATGTGGCGGCGTCACGCGGTTAAGCATGGCAACTATCTGACTGATGGCGTAATGCCATAAACAAAAAGGAAACGACGATGAAAGCAGTATCTCGCGTTCACATCACCCCGCATATGCACTGGGATCGAGAGTGGTATTTCACCACCGAAGAGTCACGTATTCTGCTGGTCAATAATATGGAAGAGCTCCTGTGCCGACTGGAACAGGACAACGAATACAAATATTACGTACTCGACGGGCAAACGGCGATCCTCGAAGATTATTTCGCGGTGAAACCGGAAAACAAAGACCGTGTGAAGAAACAGGTAGAAGCCGGCAAGTTGATTATCGGCCCCTGGTATACCCAGACCGATACCACGATTGTTTCTGCGGAATCCATCGTCCGTAATCTGATGTACGGAATGCGTGACTGCCTCGCGTTTGGCGAGCCGGGTAATGACTCCAACTTATTGATAGTGTTTTATGTTCAGATAATGCCCGATGACTTTGTCATGCAGCTCCACCGA
>NZ_JAVUPQ010000086.1:0-15384 GCF_032029835.1 Escherichia sp. AM3
ATAGAAACAGAAGCCACTGGAGCACCTCAAAAACACCATCATACACTAAATCAGTAAGTTGGCAGCATCACCAGCGTCGACTTTCTCCTGTATGCTCTGAAGGTATCATTTACTCTGATTTTTCACGCAGTGTGCCGGATAGTTTTCTGTCAGGATAGAGCCCTAGATGACACGGATGACCGCTGATGACCTGAATATGATCATGTCGCTAACATTCGCCATGGGTAAGATTATTAGCCAATCCCGCCCCATCTGTTCATTCTGCTCCTGAATGCCCCCCCGAAGTCAGCAGACTATGGCCTCGTTGCTGACATGCTCAGAGCCAACTCCTTACCCCCTTACGTAGAAGCAATCTCAGGCACCATTAGTGATTACGGTAACCGAGCAGTTGTATTACACCGAACCGACTACCGCTATCATCAACACCTATCTTTGGGGCATAAAAGCGTGGCATAAAGGAAGCAACTAGGCAGTGATTATGTAAGTACATCTGTAAAACGGACCATCCATTTTAAATATCCTCTGATACCCCTCAATATCCACCTCTAGCACAAAGCGGACAACCACGCTAGCTCTCCCCTGTACCATGAAAATTTCAATTCACATATGTATTAATGCTCTTTAGTCTCTTCACTTCAATAAATACTGAGAATCCCCCTGATAAAACGACAATATGCGCTGCATAACTTCGCTTTTACGGCACTCACTACAAATTATATTATGATGCCTGTCGTAGCGACGTATTTCTCCGTCAGGTAATGACCAGATAAGCTCCGGATCAACCATAGCCGGTTTATTCCCCTTTGCCCTCGAGAGTTTTTTGCGGGCGTTTTGCCAGTCCTTACGCGCCTGTTCAGACGGGAATAACCCGTAGCCGGAGTTGTATACATCGCCACTGGCAACCAGCTCTCTGGCAAGAACGCTCATCAGATATCTTGTCGCACCTGTCTTGGCTTTCAGTTGCCGTAACGTCTCGCGCCCACTCCGGCGTACTAGCTCAACAATCTGCCCTTTAATTTTTTCCCGCTCTTCCTGTGTAAATACTTTTGCCACAAGTCCTCCTGAAAATTACCTCATAACCTGAAATAAACACTTACCCCCTGAAGCCCGGCGGAATTTCGGTATCCGGTTCAGAAATATGATTCACACAACGCTGGTTGTTCGTGCCGCTTACCGGGAGCAACCAAGGGTTTTCAAAATTCCGGTCCGGTCCAAAAAACGTCGTAGCTCGCTGAACAAATTCCGTTCCCGTTTTCCTGGTAGCCGCCAGGTATCTTGCGTAACGCCTCACGCCATCCAGCATGGCCTCTGGTGACACCCCCTCGCGTAATCTGGCCTTCCAGGCACTGAAAGCGGATTTCTTCGGGTTTGCCCCAGCACGCAACGGATATTCCCGCCAGACCTGTTCGAACACATCCGGATAATCCACTCGTCCCACAGGCTGCCCGGTGTTTTCCGGGACTACCCGATCGGCTTCCCGCTGAATGGCGGAATCGGCTTCAGGCTGCTGCAGTTGGTGTGATTGCTCCGGCCTTGCGGTCATCACCTGCTGCACAGCGCCCGAATCGGCTTTCAGCGCATACGCTGAATCGGCTTCCGGTGTCGTGCCTGCTGGCTGACCAGGATTGACGGTCTGAACATCCCCTGCCTGGTTCGTGGCGTTTTTTACGCCATGGACCATAGTGTTTTGATCTTCTTGATCTGTATCTTTATCTGTATCTTTATCTGTCGTGACTCGTCGTGACATGTGCGTGACATTTCGTGACGCGCCGTGACAATCGCCATTTTGTTCCCGCTTTCTTTCCCTCTCTCGCTGCGCCCTCTTGCGCTCTGCAGGAGATTTTGCGGTTTGCGAAATATTGCCGTTGTCCTCTTTCAGCACCTGGCGTTTTTCCCATCCAGTGATTAAATCACCATCAAGTACCCGCCCCTGCATCGTCTGCAAAATTGAATCAATTACCTCTTCTGTCACGTCGAGCGCACTTGCTAAATCTTCTGTCGTGACATCAATGTGACCTCGCGTGACATTTCGTGACGCGCTCACCAGGAGGTGGATATACACTGCCATCACTGTTGCAATTGGCTGCCCTGACACCCTGGCAATTGTTCGCCACTTAGGGTCATTTGGCATGTCATGCCATAATCTGAGCCAGGCGTTAGCCATACTCACCTCTTCTGATACCGAATCTTTTTACTCACGAGTTGCCGGAAGCGATTCGATATGGCTATTATCACTCAATGCACTGCCACAGCATTTCCTGCCGGGCCACCACGGTTCATCTGATTGAAACCGGCGATTGCCACTGCGACAAAATCATCAGCGTCTCTCACCAGTCGCTCCCGCGTCTCCACCAGCTCCCGAAAATAAGCTGAACTGTGGCTGCGCATTCTGGCCACCAGCAAAGGTGGCATTGCCTTTTCGATCGCTGGTAACAACGCCTGAATTTTTTCAACTGCATCAGGGGTGTCTTTCTCTACCCAGCGGAAAATTTTCTGGGTATTGCGAGCCAGGGCTTCCGGATGGCTGTCGTCATACAGTTCTGGGAACGTCATACCCAGTTCAAAATAAGCCCTGGTTATTTCAGCTGCCGGAACTTTTTCACCGTCCGGATGCGCCCAGGCATTCATCGCCATGCGGATGTGTTCATGCTTGATTTTCATGAATCAAGCTCCTAGAAAGTGGTTGTGTTAACGTTTTGGTATCTTCCAGCTCGGGCCAAATATTCATCCAATCAAAAGGCCTTAGTTGCTGACGTGTAACTTCACCATTACTGGCTCGCTCAATAAGGACACATAACGATGCCCCTAACACTTGACCTTTACTCAATGCCTTTCTTAGATAACCGATGCTGGTACCACACTCGCATGCAAACATACGCTGTTCATCTGACGAAAGAGAATTGAGAAATATTCTTAATTCTTCCATAGCTACTCCTTAGTAAACACAGCAAAGAATACCTACAGGTAAACAAAAGTCAATACCCACAGGTTGTTTACCTTGCAGTAATCGCATCTATTATTTACCTATGGACAAATATGAATTTAGACGACAGCAACTCATCAAAATTCGTGATGAGAAATGCGATGGTAAAGCGGTTAACGTGGCCAGAAAGATCGGGCGCGAGCCTTCTTATGTATCAAGAATGTTGTACCCAGAGGGGAAAAAGGGAAAAAAACGGATCGCTGATGATATGGTGGAGATTATCGAAGAGTCCTTTGGGTTACCCCGGGGATGGATGGATGGTATCGTTTCATCATCAACGAACACAGCCTCCAGTTATGAAACAAGGGTTCTAACGCCACGACAACGTATTTTTTTAGATCTCTTAGACGAACTGCCAGAAAGTGAAGCGGATAACTTATTAAATACTCTTGAAGAGAAAAAACAGTATTACAATATGATCTACGAAGAAATCCGTAAAAAGAAAGCACAAAACGCATCATAGCTCACCAAACAACTAGTCACCAGTTAAGACACGGCAAAAAGTTACCCATGGGTATTTACTTTTTAAATACCTATGGGTATCCTTCTTTTCATACCAACTCACCCCGCTCCACAGAATGCAGGGCAATACTTCGAGTTACCAGGCAGTGGTCAGGGGTTAAGTAGCCAGCCCGAGGCGTAAGAACATGACGGCAGGGTTCAACTTTAATAACTATGCAGCAGGTTTTTGTTCCGCTACCCCGGCGTTAAGGGGAAATGAGGTCAGCATGGATACTTTCGATCTTGGCAACAGCGAATCTCTGGTATGTGGCGTGTTCCCCAACCAGGACGGTACGTTCACCGCGATGACATATACCAAAAGCAAAACGTTTAAAACCGAATCTGGCGCGCGTTGCTGGTTAGCCAGAAACACTGACTGATGAGGCTGACGATGGAATTTAAAGATTTACCGTCTGATGTACAGAAAACAGCAGCTCATACATTGCATTCTGTGCTGCGAGAAATCGGGAAAGATATTGCAAGCGAGCCAGCAAAAGATCTGGCCCGGAAAATCAAGACCGCTTTCGTTGAGCTTTATAATGTTGGCACTGACTCTGAAACTGTCGAGACCAAGACCGTAAGTTCACCAATATTCTCACTTGAGCCAGGCGTATTAGCAGGTGAAATATGCACCGAGATTTCCAGCGAACTGCTTCCGGTAATACGAGAAGCAATTTGCCGTCGCGGTTTGGATGGAAGTTACGATCATGACGTCCTGCAAGTTCTCAGGACAATGGTGACTTCACTGGGGATTTGATCCCTGCGTCCTCTAACCTTTTGATATAGCGGTCCTCCAAGAAGCGGTAAATTTTGTCGAAATCATCTTTCCCCTCTGGTTTATTCAGAGGATTACAGGACCCGTAAGTAGCGGCATACATTTCAACCGTTTTATCAAAAATATAAGAGACAAATTCTTCTTTAGTCATATAGATTTCCTTCTTGGTTATTCGGGATAAGAAGGATACCACCTCGCCTGACGTGGTTAAAAGCAGGCACACAACACGAAAGCGCACGGCGAAGTTCGTCTCACTGTACGGTGTCGTTAAATTTAATTCGACCGTGCGCTTCCGGTTGTGGCAACCCGCGAAATGGCGCGGCGGTAAGTATGGCGGGGTTATTCCTTCCCCGTTGAGGACACCGAGTTGTCAGGTTGACCATACGCTTAAGTGACAACCCCGCTGCAACGCCCTCTGTTATCAATTTTCTGGTGACGTTTGGCGGTATCAGTTTTACTCCGTGACTGCTCTGCCGCCGTTTTTAAAGTGAATTTTGTGATGCGGTGAATGCGGCTAAGCGCACGCGGAACAGTTAAAACCAAAAACAGTGTTATGGGTGGATTCTCTGTATCCGGCGTTAATTGTTAACTGGTTAACGTCACCTGGAGGCACCAGGCACTGCATCACAAAATTCATTGTTGAGGACGCGATAATGAAAACGTTATTACCAAACGTTAATACGTCTGAAGGTTGTTTTGAAATTGGTGTCACTATCAGTAACCCTGTATTTACTGAAGATGCCATTAACAAGAGAAAACAAGAACGGGAGCTATTAAATAAAATATGCATTGTTTCAATGCTGGCTCGTTTACGTCTGATGCCAAAAGGATGTGCACAATGAATTCAGCATTTGCGCTTGTTCTGACAGTTTTTCTTGTTTCCGGAGAGCCAGTTGATATTGCAGTCAGTGTTCACAGGACAATGCAGGAGTGTATGACTGCAGCAACCGAACAGAAAATTCCCGGTAACTGTTACCCGGTCGATAAAGTTATTCACCAGGATAATATCGAAATCCCGGCAGGTCTTTAAAACAGTTCCGTAATAAATATCCGGTTTCATTCTTATATGCCAGCAATGGCAGGGATTTGTTCATCCTTAAATCTGTCATGAGGTTAAAACAAAATGAGTAAAGTCTTTATTTGCGCCGCTATTCCTGACGAACTGGCAACAAGGGAAGAAGGCGCTGTGGCTGTAGCCACAGCCATTGAAGCTGGCGACGAACGCCGTGCTCGAGCAAAATTTCACTGGCAGTTCCTGGAACATTATACGGCTGCTCAGGACTGCGCTTATAAATTTATTGTCTGCGAGGATAAACCTGGCATACCCCGCCCTGCCCTCGATTCATGGGATGCTGAATATATGCAGGAAAACCGCTGGGATGAGGAGTCTGCTTCTTTTGTCCCGGTTGAGACTAAATCCGATCCGATGAACGTCACTTTTGACAAGCTGGCCCCTGAAGTACAGAACGCTGTCATGGTTAAGTTCGACACATGTGAAAACATCACCGTTGATATGGTTATTAGCGCACAGGAATTGTTGCAGGAAGACATGGCAACATTCGACGGACATATCGTTGAAGCGTTGATGAAAATGCCAGAAGTTAACGCCATGTATCCGGAGCTTAAGTTGCACGCCATTGGGTGGGTTAAGCATAAATGTATTCCTGGTGCTAAATGGCCCGAAATTCAGGCAGAGATGCGCATCTGGAAAAAACGTCGCGAAGGTGAACGCAAGGAAACCGGAAAATACACGTCTGTTGTTGATCTCGCCCGCACCAGAGCCAATCAACAGTACACTGAAAATTCAACAGGAAAAATCAGCCCGGTCATTGCTGCCATTCATCGCGAATACAAGCAGACATGGAAAACACTGGATGACGAACTGGCCTACGCTCTCTGGCCTGGTGATGTGGATGCCGGAAACATTGACGGCAGCATCCATCGCTGGGCAAAAAAAGAAGTTATCGACAACGACCGCGAAGACCGGAAGCGTATCTCGGCATCAATGCGCAAACAGCCTGATGCCCTTCGCTACGACCGCCAAACTATTTTTGGCCTTGTCCGTGAGCGTCCGATCGACATTCACAAAGAACCCGTAGCACTGAACAAATATATCTGCGAATACCTGACAACAAAGGGCGTGTTTGAGAATGAAGAAACAGACCTGGGCACTGTTGATGTTCTCCAGTCATCAGAAACACAAACTGATGCAGTGGAAACTGAGGTATCTGATATCCCAAAAAATGAAACCGCGCCGGAAGCTGAACCATCTGTAGAGCGTGAGGGGCCGTTCTATTTCCTCTTCGCAGATAAGGACGGAGAAAAATACGGTCGCGCAAACAAACTTTCTGGTCTGGATAAGGCACTGGCTGCTGGCGCCACTGAAATCACTAAAGAAGAATATTTTGCCCGAAAAAATGGCACATACACGGGCTTACCGCAAAATGTAGATACCGCTGAAGATTCAGAACAACCAGAACCGATAAAAGTTACCGCTGACGAAGTAAACAAAATTATGCAGGCAGCCAATATCAGCCAGCCTGACGCCGATAAGTTGCTTGCAGCATCACGTGGTGAATTTGTTGAAGGGATTAGTGACCCGAATGATCCGAAATGGGTTAAGGGGATCCAGACCCGCGATTCTGTGAACCAGAACCAGCATGAATCGGAACGGAACTACCAAAAAGCGGAACAAAACAGCCCAAATGCGTTACAAAACGAGCCAGAAACGAAACAGCCTGAACCAGTGGCGCAACAGGAAGTGGAAAAAGTCTGCACCGCCTGCGGTCAGACCGGCGGCGGCAACTGCCCTGATTGTGGCGCGGTGATGGGCGACGCAACATACCAGGAAACATTCGATGAAGAGTATCAGGTTGAAGTTCAGGAAGATGATCCGAAGGAAATGGAAGGCGCTGAACATCCACACAAGGAGAACACTGGCGGCAATCAGCATCACGATAGCGATAATGAAACTGGCGAGACGGCAGATCACTCAATTAAGGTGAACGGTCATCACGAAATCACATCCACCAGCAGGACGTGTGACCATCTAATGATCGACCTTGAAACCATGGGAAAAAATCCTGATGCCCCGATCATCTCAATAGGTGCAATATTTTTCGATCCGCAAACCGGAGATATGGGACCGGAATTTAGTAAGACTATCGATCTGGAAACTGCTGGCGGAGTCATTGATCGGGACACCATTAAATGGTGGCTTAAGCAATCACGCGAAGCGCAATCTGCCATTATGACCGATGAAATCCCGTTAGATGATGCACTGTTACAATTGCGGGAATTTATCGACGAAAACTCCGGTGAATTTTTTGTTCAGGTCTGGGGAAATGGAGCCAACTTCGACAACATGATTTTGCGCCGTTCATACGAACGGCAGGGGATCCCCTGCCCGTGGCGTTACTACAACGATCGCGATGTACGCACAATCGTTGAGCTGGGGAAAGCCATAGACTTCGATGCCAGAACGGCTATTCCATTCGAAGGTGAGCGCCATAATGCACTTGATGACGCCCGTTACCAGGCAAAATACGTTTCAGTTATCTGGCAAAAACTGATCCCGAGTCAGGCTGATTCTTAATGTTCAACTGTCGCCGGTTGTGACTGGTATTCTGCAACCGGCGCTCGTCTGATGTAAGAGATAAAGAAATCGATGAGCGAAGTAATCATGATTGTCTCTCCCGGCAAATGGGTATCCGAAGAGCAGTTAATTGCGCTGAAAGGAATAAAAAAAGGTACGTTAAAAAAGGCCCGGGAAAAATCGTTTATGGAAGGAAGGGAATATAAGCATGTCGCTCATGACGGTATGCCATGGGATAACAGTCCATGCTTTTACAACCTGGAAGAAATTGATCGCTGGATTGAGCGCCAGGCATCAGCAAGACCAAGACGTCATCTTACTTGACTAAAAGCCACACTAACTAATGAGAGAAGTTGAAATGAAATATCCGACAGGCGTGGAAAACCATGGAGGGAAATTACGTATCTGGTTTGTTTATAAAGGCGTAAGAGTCAGGGAAAATCTGGGGGTTCCTGACACAGCAAAAAACAGGCGCGTTGCAGGTGAACTACGCTCCTCTGTTTGTTACGCAATAAAAACTGGTGTTTTCGACTATGCAAAACAGTTTCCCTCCTCACGCAATCTGGAAAAATTTGGTGAGGCCCGACAAGATTTAACCATAAAAGAACTGGCTGAAAAATTTCTGGCACTGAAAGAAACTGAAGTCGCCAAAACATCACTCAACACATACCGTGCCGTCATCAAAAATATCCTGAGCATAATCGGTGAAAAAAATCTTGCCTCATCGATTAGTAAAGAAAAATTACTGGAGGTTCGTAAAGAGCTACTGACTGGATACCAGATCCCCAAAAGTAACTATATTGTTACACAACCAGGGAGATCGGCTGTAACTGTAAATAATTACATGACAAATCTTAACGCCGTGTTCCAGTTTGGTGTTGATAACGGTTACCTGGCAGATAATCCGTTTAAGGGGATCTCGCCATTAAAGGAATCAAGAACCATTCCGGATCCTCTTTCGCGGGAGGAATTTATCCGTCTTATCGATGCGTGCAGAAATCAGCAAGCAAAAAATTTATGGTGTGTTTCTGTTTATACTGGCGTTCGCCCTGGTGAGCTGTGTGCACTTGGATGGGAGGACATAGATCTGAAAAATGGAACAATGATGATCAGGAGAAATTTAGCAAAAGACCGTTTCACGGTACCAAAAACACAGGCTGGAACCAATCGGGTCATTCATCTTATTAAGCCAGCAATCGACGCTCTCCGGAGTCAGATGACATTAACGAGACTGAGTAAAGAGCATATCATTGATGTTCACCTCAGAGAGTATGGCAGAACAGAAAAACAAAAATGCACCTTTGTTTTTCAACCTGAAGTGTCAGCGAGAGTAAAAAATTATGGTGACCATTTTACCGTTGACTCAATAAGGCAGATGTGGGACGCAGCGATAAAACGTGCCGGACTCCGCCATCGAAAATCATATCAGTCGAGACATACTTATGCCTGCTGGTCGCTGACAGCTGGTGCCAACCCGGCATTTATAGCAAACCAGATGGGCCATGCAGATGCGCAAATGGTATTTCAGGTATACGGAAAATGGATGTCTGAAAACAATAATGCACAGCTAGCTTTGTTAAATACACAGTTAAGCGAGTTTGCCCCAACCATGCCCCATAATGAAGCAATAAAAAATTAATTTAATATTTATCAAATAGTTAACACACATGACTCTTGAAATCCATAAATTCAAGCGCAGTGCCCAGCCATCCCGATACTGCTGCTTTCACCAAATCCTTAGTGCTTCTTTCGTGTTTTTCTATTGTCATAATGGTTATCTCTAAAAAAGAGGTAAGATGCGTACTACTTACTCGCCGTTATTGGTATTATTCAGAAAAAGTGAGTAAGACTTTGCAGCAATGTTTTTGATCCTGTTCAAATAAACTAATGGCATCAGCAACATGCTGGAAATCAAACGTATGGGTAATTAATTTTTCTGGTTTAATTAACCCTTTACTTAACCAGTCGATAACGACCGGGAATTTATTTGCATTTAAGCGTGAAGAGAAAATAGAGAGTTCTTTTCCGGTAATTCCTTGCTGAATCACTTCAGACGGTTCACTGGAGAAACCCATCAATACAATACGTGCCGCTGGAGAAGCCAGCGTTACGGCCTCTTTCAGGATAGAAGGATGACAAGCCGCATCAATAATTAATGTCGGCTTGATGCCTTTTTTAGTGAAAATCTCGCCAAGCGGTGTCTGGCTGTTATTAATCGCCCAGTCAGCCCCGCTCTCTTTCGCTTTTTCCAGTCGTTCATCAATGCGATCGGCAACAATCACATTTTTAACGTTATAGACGCCTTTTAATACCTGAACGATCGTCAGGCCGATTGGACCGGCACCATAAACCAGAACGGTATCATTTTCAGTCGGTTGACCATGTCCGGTTACGTTAGCCGCAATGGTAAAAGGTTCGATCATTACCGCATATTGATCGGCCACTGCTTCAGGAATTTTCCACGCATTTTTTGCCGGAACCACGGCATATTCACTGAAACCACCGTCAGCGTGCACACCTAATACAGCCAGTGTCGTACAAACGTTCGGTTTACCTATAGAGCACGGATAGCAATGCCCACAGCTGACCACCGGATCGACAGCAACACGTTCACCGACTCTGGCGCTTTCCACGCCTTCACCCACTGCATCAATGACGCCAAAGAATTCATGACCAATGACGCGCGGATATTTCGCAAAAGGATTATGCCCACGATAAATATGGCTATCTGAACCACAAATTCCGGCAAGTTTCACTTTTACTCGTACTTCACCCGCTGACGGGGTGGGTATTTCACGTTCGACAATCGCCAGTTGATTCGGTTTTTCAATTAATATGCTTTTCATTATCTTACTCCTTACCAGTTCCACAGCGTGCCATCTTCCAGACGTGCGACTGGTAGATAAGCAGGTTCATAGGGATATTTCGCCGCCAGCTTTTCATCGAATTCGATACCAAGACCCGGTTTGTCTCCCGGATGCATATAGCCGTTATCGAAAGTCCAGTTGTGCGGGAAGACTTCGAGCATTTGTTCGGAATAACCCATGTATTCCTGGACACCGAAATTGGGGACCCACAGATCAAAGTGCAGCGCCGCAGCCATGCAGACTGGTGACAAATCGGAAGGACCGTGTGAGCCAGTACGTACCTGATACAGCGAAGCAAAATCGGCAATCCGGCGCATACCGGTAATTCCGCCTGCATGGGTCAGCGTGGTGCGGATATAATCGATGAGTTGCTCTTCAATCAGTTGTTTGCAGTCCCAGATGCTGTTGAAGACTTCACCCACTGCGATGGGTGTGACGGTATGTTGGCGAATGAGACGGAAGCATTCCTGGTTTTCCGCAGGCGTCGGGTCTTCCATCCAGAACATGCGATAATCTTCAATGCTTTTACCAAAGCGCGCCGCTTCAATAGGCGTTAAGCGATGGTGCATGTCATGCAGCAAATGTTCATTAAAACCAAACTTGTTACGTACCGCGTCAAACAATTTCGGCATGAAATCGAGGTATTTCTCCGTCGACCACAGCTGCTCTTCCGGCCACTGTCCTTTGGTTGCGGGTTCATAAGCCAGACCTTTACCTTTCGACATGCCGTAGGTGGTTTTCATACCAGGGATTCCGCACTGCACGCGGATGGCTTTGAATCCAAGCTCTTGATGACGGGCATAATCATCCAGAGCTTCATCAATACTGTGACCGGTGGTATGGCAATAAACCATCACCCCTTCACGAGACGCGCCGCCGAGTAACTGGTAAAGCGGCATGTTGGCAGCTTTGGCTTTAATATCCCACAGCGCCATATCAACCGCTGAAATGGCCGACATCGTAACCGGACCGCGACGCCAGTAAGCACCTTTATAGAAAAACTGCCAGATATCTTCGATACGGTGCGCACCGCGACCAATAAGCTGCGGACAAAGGTGATCCTGCAAATAAGAGGCCACGGAAAGCTCACGTCCATTGAGGGTGGCATCCCCAAGGCCCGTAATACCGTCCTCAGTGGTGATTTTTAATGTGACGAAATTACGCCCCGGACAGGTAACAAAAACTTCAGCCTTTACGATCTTCATGTTCGATTCCTTGCATCGCTTGTCGTGATGCATGAAATCTACGCAACTGAGCTACTACCATACAAGAATAAAGATCGAAAAAAGCCGGAGTGATCACAAAAAAAGGCGTATATTTGCGCTGTGAATGGTTGACAAAAGATGAAATAGAATACCTTTTGTCAGCTGACACTTCCTCTTATCTTATTGATAAAATGGATTTATGTTCCTACGTGCGCCCCCAGCCCGCAACAATGATCAACATGCCGCAAAGCGCAATCAACGCACCCGTCCAGTCATAAAGAGTCAGTTTCACGCCATCCACAACGCGCAGCCACATCAACGCCGTGCAGACATAAACGCCACCATAAGCCGCGTAAACACGCCCACTCGCCGCTGGATGCAACGTTAACAACCAGACAAACAGCGCCAGTGAAATCCCCGCCGGAAGCAACAGCCAGATACTGGCGTTTCGTTTTAACCACAACCAGGGCAGAAAGCATCCAATAATTTCACACAGCGCAGTAGCAAAAAATAGTAACGTTGTTTTAATCATCTTTGTCTCTTATTGACATCATGTATAGTTATAGGGCGACATAATATCATCAATATAAACACCCTCCTGGTACGTTTTGCGTCCGCAGTGGATGGTGTAGAATCACCTTTAATCATTCATACAGGGAATGAATTATGAAAATCACTCTCAGCAAACGAATCGGCCTGCTCGCTATTCTGCTGCCTTGCGCACTGGCATTGAGCACAACTGTTCATGCCGAAACTAACAAACTGGTGATTGAGTCTGGCGACAGTGCACAAAGCCGCCAGCACGCCGCTATGGAAAAAGAGCAATGGAATGACACGCGCAATCTGCGCCAGAAAGTGAATAAACGCACTGAAAAAGAGTGGGATAAAGCCGACGCCGCTTTTGATAACCGCGATAAATGTGAGCAAAGCGCCAACATCAATGCCTACTGGGAGCCCAATACTTTGCGCTGCCTGGACCGTCGAACTGGCCGCGTTATTACCCCCTAACCTGTTATTGATTTAAGGAATGTAAGGACACGTTATGCCAAGCGCCCACAGTGTTAAGCTACGCCCGCTGGAGCGTGAAGATTTACGCTATGTACATCAACTCGACAATAACGCCAGTGTGATGCGTTACTGGTTTGAGGAACCCTACGAAGCCTTTGTTGAACTCTCTGATCTGTATGATAAGCATATTCACGATCAGAGCGAACGGCGCTTTGTGGTGGAATGTGACGGCGAAAAAGCCGGTCTGGTGGAGCTGGTGGAAATTAACCATGTTCATCGCCGCGCAGAATTTCAGATAATTATCTCCCCGGAGTATCAGGGGAAAGGTCTGGCAACCCGTGCCGCCAAATTAGCAATGGACTATGGCTTTACCGTTCTCAATCTCTATAAGCTGTATCTGATCGTTGATAAAGAGAATGAAAAAGCGATTCACATTTACCGCAAGCTTGGCTTTTCGGTTGAAGGTGAATTGATGCACGAGTTCTTTATTAATGGTCAATATCGTAATGCCATTCGCATGTGTATATTCCAGCATCAGTATCTGGCAGAGCACAAAACACCGGGTCAGACTCTCCTGAAGCCGACCGCACAATAGCATTAATAATAATCGATCGTATTTTTGATGGTGTAAACCCGTTCGACGGCGGGTTTTACTCCTTCATCAACAATGATTAGCTGACAGTCCACCGGATTAGCGTGACTGTCATATTCACAGCTCTGTTTTACATTACCAACCCGTTGATTATTCAGTAAAGTAACCGCTGTGTAATCTAATTTTTTGATCGGATCCGTTGATGGCGTGGCGCTGACAGATAATGTTTTGTCGTTACTTTTCGTGGTTTTACCCAGCGGATAACCCTGATCATCATAGCGATATTCCATCTGCATTTGTTTGCTGCTGGCTTTAATCACGAAGCCATTATCATCGGTTTCCCAACTCACCCCGGCAGAAGGTAATTCTGCTAGCTGGCATTTTCCCTGTAAACGTACTCTCTTCTCCAGCGTCTCGGCATCACGGTAATAATTGGCGTCCAGTACCAGAGCGACCACGGTATTATTTTCCAGATCCAGTAATTCGAGTGAATCAAAACAGCCTTCTTCCGACAAAGTCCCAGAAACACGTTTCGTCACTTCACCTTGCTCATCCATTAATGTCTGAGTGAAATCTTTTACCGGACCACGCAGCGGATCAAAATCGAATTCATTAGAGAAACTGGCCATCTCAGGGGTAAATGAAAGTGTTACCTCTGTGCGGTCACATCCTGTGAGGAATATCGCGAGTAAGCATGGTAGTAATTTGTATTTCACAACAGTCACCAGAGAGTAGAGATGATTCTCAATCATAGTAGCAAATACAGTGCTTTACACGTTAAATGCTATGCTTAAAGAAGTTATCTTCGCGTAAGGAGCTTATGATGAAACTCTCAACCTGCTGTGCCGCGCTTCTGCTCGCCCTCGCCTCACCCGCGGTACTCGCCGCGCCGGGATCCTGTGAGCGCATACAGAGCGATATATCACAGCGCATTATCAATAATGGCGTACCCGAAAGCAGCTTCACGTTAAGTATTGTACCCAATGACCAGGTTGATCAGCCTGATTCCCAGGTCGTCGGCCATTGCGCTAATGATACGCATAAAATTCTCTATACCCGCACCACCAGCGGTAACGTCTCTGCTCCCGCGCAGTCTAGCCAGGATGGCGCGCCTGCCGAACCGCAGTAACACATTATCGACTGAACGCCGGATATGACACATCCGGCGATTTGAACATACAACATAATCCCACCATATTACTCATACCCTTCTATTGATGTGGATTAATAATTCTTAACCCAAAATGGGTAGACTCCCTCTATTGTTAGCGCGCTAAATATTCAATATATAAACATTTATATAACGATAAAGAACAGGGAGTGAGTTATGTCCAAAAATGAACGAATGGTGGGCATCAGCCGCAGAACACTCGTTAAATCTACCGCGATAGGTTCTCTGGCGCTGGCTGCAGGCGGTTTTTCTTTACCGTTCACCCTACGCAGTGCAGCGGCAGCGGTACAACAGGCCAGCGAGAAAGTGGTCTGGGGTGCCTGTTCCGTCAACTGTGGTAGCCGCTGTGCACTTCGTCTACATGTTAAAGATAATGAAGTGATCTGGGTGGAAACTGACAACACCGGCAACGACGAGTATGGCAATCATCAAGTACGCGCCTGTTTGCGCGGTCGCTCCATCCGCCGGCGTATTAATCATCCCGATCGCTTGAATTACCCAATGAAACGCGTGGGTAAACGCGGTGAAGGCAAATTCGAACGGATTAGCTGGGATGAAGCCCTGGATACTATCGCCAGTAGTCTGAAAAAAACCGTCGAACAATATGGCAATGGGTGATGCTGCCAACTTACTGATTTAGTGTATGATGGTGTTTTTGAGGTGCTCCAGTGGCTTCTGTTTCTATCA